>NZ_JBATGR010000020.1:0-4433 GCF_049665975.1 Eudoraea sp. | reverse complement strand
ATTTTAATTCTACTCTCTTTTTTTCATCAATATCCTGGAAAGTGCAATACAAGCCAACTACTTTGTTATTTTCTAGCTCTACTTCTCCTTTGGCCCTCACCCATAATTCTCTACCCTTGGCAGTTATAATTCGTAACTCCGTATCCCACGGCACGCCATCTTTTATAGCATCACTTACCAGACTGGTAATTTTATTACGATCAACACCTTCTTTATAGAAATTAATACCTTCTTCTAAATTAGGTTTGAAATCCATAGGCACTTCATGAATTTCCTTAGTTACTTGTGTCCAGTAAACCGTATTGGCCACTAAATCTACTTCCCATCCTCCTATTCGTGCAATACTTTTGGCTTTTAGTAAAAGCTCTTCTTTTCTTTTCGTTTCGGTGATATCGCTCTTTAATATGATCAGACCGTTGATCTTGTCGTGATTCTCTTTCCATGGCGAAATGGTCCATTCCAGCCATTGCGTCTTTTCTTCAGGAGGATTTAATTTTTGAATGACCTTCGCTATTTCCCCTCCTTGCAGACATTCTTCACAACATTTTGAAAATTCCTCAGAAGTGTAATCAACTACATCATAGATAGGAAGACCAATTGGGCTGCTGCTAAGATTCTTATATTCTTCTAACCAAAGTTTAGAATGGTCTATAATTTGCATTTTATGATTTACAATGACTACAGATGCAGGATAATCTTTAATAAAAGAAGATGTTAAAAGTGTTTCCAAATGATGTATTTAAGTTATGCTAATTTCTTAATAACGTAAGAAAATACCTTAAAAGTATATCATATAATACATCTTTAGTTATAATTGTTTGGATCCTAATGATCTAAGTTTCACAATAAAAGGAATAATTAGCAATAATTTTATTGATATCTTCTTGGCATTTTTAAATGTCATTTTCTTAATAGAGCTTAATGGCATCATTAGAAAATTCATACAATGACATTTTTTTTATACATTTAATTTCCATGCAAGACAAAATACCAACTTTTTTTAATGAAATAAGAATTGGCAATATTGATGTCGTCAGGGAATTGGTTACAGAATTCCCCGAGCTGGTAAATTCTGTTGACCAGAGAGGTTCTACCCCTTTAATTCTTGCGACTTATTACGATCATAGAGAAATGGCGAGATTCCTTTTGGACCGGGGGGCTAAAATTGATGCTAAAGATGCTTCCGGGAATACTGCATTAATGGGAACTAGTTTTAAGGGCTTAGTTGAAATAGCTAAGGATTTAATAAACAGAGGAGCGAACGTAAATGAGAGAAATACCATGGGTGCTACCTGCCTTATTTATACCGCTACTTTTAACAAGGAGGAATTAGCAAAGCTGTTATTGGAATCTGGTGCGGATAAAACGGCTAAAGATGCAAAGGGAAATACGGCTTTGGACCATAGCAAAATGCAGGGATTTTCAGACATGATTACTCTTTTAGAAAAGAATGGATAATTATGCAAAGTGAACTAAAAGTAGCGCTGATACAAACCCCTTTGATATGGGAGAATCCCTTGGAGAATAGAAATATGTTTTCCCAAAAGATAAAGGAGATTCCAAGCGAAACGGATATGATTATCTTGCCGGAAATGTTCACAACCGGATTTACTATGAACCCGGAAGGAGTGGATGCTAAGGAGGGAGAAATTACTGTGAAATGGATGAAGCAAATAGCCAGAGATAAAAATATGGCCTTAGTTGGAAGTATTTCATTTAATGAAAAAAATAAATTTACCAATCGACTTTTTTTTATATATCCTGATGGTACTTCCAAGAGCTATGATAAGAAGCATACTTTTACATTTGCCGGAGAGGATAAAGTATATGATTCCGGTAAAGATAGATTAGTATTTTCTTATAAAGGATTCCGAATTTGCCCTTTAATATGCTATGACCTTCGATTCCCCGTATGGGCTAGATATAAAGGAGATTATGATCTTTTGCTTTTTGTGGCCAATTGGCCTGAACCCAGAATTGATGCCTGGGATACATTATTAAAAGCAAGAGCCATAGAAAATATGAGCTATTGCGTAGGGGTTAATAGACTAGGTGAAGATAATAATGCACTTAGATACCCTGGCCATTCAGCAATATATGATCCTATGGGAAGTCAGATTGTTTTCTCTAAAAAAGATGAGGTACTCTATGCTTCTTTAAGCCTGAAACAACTAAAGGATTTAAGGGATCAGTTTAAATTTTTAGATGACAGGGATTATTTTAGTCTAGAACAGTAAATGTCTCAATTTTTTCCCAATTGGCCCGCATTTCAATAATTCCCGGGTAGTAGATAACTTTTTCTGGTTGAATCTTCTTTAGATAATTTCCGGTGTCCCATATGCCATTTGCATTGGTATCAAAAATAATCCGAATAAGATAATTTCCCGGATCTAGTGTATTAAAATCTATAGCTGTCGTTTCTGACAAATAAACTTCCCTGTATAATTTCTCTTTTACATCCGTTAATTGTACAATGACAGGATAGGATATTTCACCTGCTAAATTCAAGCGCAAATTACCAAAGTCGGCATACCCTCCGGTAGATAATCTATAGTTAATCGTATCATTAGTTTCCCCAAAGAAGTCTGTGATAAAATCAGGAAGCAAATTTAGGTAATAGGTCTCATCGGTCTCTTTTTCAAATTCCATGGACATCTGGTTTTTTGTGGAGTCCAATTTAGCTTTGAAATTAACTGCTATTGTGTCCTTGTTGAAAATAGCGATCCTCGTTGTGTCCATAGAAACAATCGGAATAGTGGATGTAATATAGAATTCATCAGCAAAGTTTATGGTGTTTCGGTGACTTGGGATGAGCATTAAAGAATCTGCAGCGAGTTTTCTTGTTTTTACCGTAAACGTATCAATTTTCTGCAAGTTCTCATTAGTCACTTTAAAAATGATAGAATCTATTTCAAAAGGGGTGAACCAATAGTTAAGTGTATCTTTTTCAGGATCTTTGACAAGGAGAGTACGTATAGAATCGGGAATCTCTGTTAAAGCTTCAATGTCTAATTTTTGATCTTCGCCAGAATAACCAAATATAATTTTATTGGCAGCTGCATAACTTGGTTTCTTTAAAATATAATTAGGGATCTCTTTAAAAAGATTAAGAAGAAACACAGTATCCGTTGGTAGATAGACAGTGTCTTCAATAAATCCTATTTTATCTGTATTCTGATCAAATACATTGTTTTTAGCTTCATCTTTGATAGCTATAATCGCGTATTTTCCTGCTTTGAGGTATTTAAGTTGGAAGATCGTGGTACTATCCAGCGTATTTGTTATATAATTGGGAGGTTTATTATAGGTTGTTGAATCTGTATACGCAGTGTCTATTTCGTATAACATAACGCTAATAAACTCATCTGCATTTTTATTGAAGGCATCTTTTACTACCCCCGATACCGTTAATGAATCAATATATGTACCTGTAGAAAAAACATACGTTAAGAAGCTATTCGGATTGCCCTCATTGTTATCTACTATGCTCTGTCCGAAGTTTAATGTATAGGTTGTATTTTCCAACAAAGTATCTTTTAAAGTGATTTCTACATATTTGCTGGCCCCTCCCTGAGGCGTAACTTCAGGATTATATTTTAAAGGAGGTGATACAATAAGCTGATTTTGAACATCTTCCAATTTGATATATTCATCAAAATAAAGCCTGATTTTTTTGGCCTTGAATTCAGTTGTCAGATTTTCAGGTTCTGCCTTTAATAAAACAGGAGGTGTATTGTCTTTGGGCCCGCCAGTAGGAGATCCTCTCCTGGCACATTGTAAAGCGGCTAGAACAACTGCAATTAGAAAAAAGAAGGATAAAATACGCTGTATTCGAGGCATTTGATTTTTCTATAAGGCAAAGAAACAACTAATTTAAAGAATTGTGAAATTATGGAACAACCGCCATCGCAGCAACTGAAACAGTAACATCTTTTGCCTTTTTTATTGCCCGTGTACAGGCCTCTATGGTGGCACCGGTAGTAATCACATCATCAATCAACAGTACATTTTTATTACATAAAAAATCGGGATTATTTACTCTGTAAAGATCTGGCATACCTCTCCAGCGATAAAATCTGTTTTTCTTGGTTTGGGTACGGGTATTGGCTGTTTTTACAAGAATATGATCCAAATAACTAGCATTAAGATGGTTCGCAATTCTTTTTGCAAATCCGGATACTTGATTATATCCTCGTTTATTAAGCTTTTTTTTATGTAATGGAACAGGTATTACAATATCAATATGGTCTAGAGCGTTACTTTCTCTCAGAACCTGGCCATACCAGTCCCCTAAAAATTGCCCTATTTGAGGTTGATTTTTATACTTTAAAAAGTGGATTAAATTTTTAACAATCCCTTGATCTGAATAAAAAAGGAACGCAGAGGCCTTTTTTATGTCAATTCGGCCATAAAATATTGTATCCACTGCATTT
>NZ_JBATGR010000019.1:0-2095 GCF_049665975.1 Eudoraea sp. | reverse complement strand
CGGAAATTGAGCGAAAAGTTTGCCATTTCGGGATTAGCGGAATATAGAACTACCATTTTAAGCAATTTCAATGATCCGGGTTACCTGGATCTTGGTGTTGGAGCTACATGGACACCTATTAAAGATCTAATAGTGGTGATACATCCCTTGAATTATAATTTTGTATTTAGCAGTAGCGATGCAATATTTGAGTCATCGCTGGGAGCAAAGATTGTAGCCGATTACGGTAGGGACTTTGGTGCGATTAAATTCAGAACGAATCTGTCCATATTCCAGAGTTACAAAAGTTCTGATCTCTCTAATTGGACCTGGACAAACTCCTTTAGTTATACAATATGGAAGATGATAGGAATTGGATTTGACTTTGGCCTGAGAGATAATAGACAGGAAGCTCTTAATTATGCCATTAATACAATAGGAGACCCAACTGCTACTTTTGATAATATTGACAATAAGCTTCAAACCTATTATACATTAGGCTTAAGCTATAAGTTTTAGAACGGCCCGAATATTCATAACTAAAAAACCCCGGCAAATCTGCCGGGGTTTTTTAGTAAAGTAGGTTGGTAAAATTTGGTTTATTAATTATTATTATGGTTAAGAAACGATTTGGGGAATCGAACACTTTAAATTAAGTTCAGGGTTAGATTTGGGGTTGAACACTATCACTTAATTACTACGTAAAGATAGGTTGAGCAAACTTTTGATCATAAAATATGTTGTGAATCTATTGCTGCATGTTGTGAAAAATATGAGTGGTTTATTTACCTCGGTGAAATGCATATTCTATTTTTAATTTATCAAACTTGCTCCATTAATTATTTGAACTTCTGAGATATATTGACAATAGTTTTTTGCGGTTATTACCAGGATATTATAGCTCAAATTTTTAATAAACAAAAAAACCCCGGCGTTTCCGTCGGGGCTTTGTTAGAAAAGTAGGTTTGTAAAACTTGGTTTGTTAATCTAATACTTTGGTTAAGTGCCGATTTGGGTTCTGAATCATCCCGGTTAACATCGGGAAGAATAACACTTAAATTAAGTTATGCTTTGATTTGGGGTTAAACACTAACACTTAATTACAATGTAAATGTAGTTTGGTTCTTTGAAATCTCTAAATTATTGTTGTGAAGTGGAGTTATAATGTTGTGAAAAATATGAAGTGTATAAGTTGTCAGATGAATGACCTGACGACCTATGAATTCCATAGGCATAATTCACCTAACAATTCGAATAGATAATTTAGAAAATAATTAATATTGATCAAGGTGTTCGGGATAAAGAAAATTGTTATAAGGGAAGCGTGAAATATGAATTTCCCTTACAGCATCATATACTTTTTTACGGAATTCATCAAAATTCTCCTTTTTCAGAGCAGAAATAAAGATAGCATTTTCACCCAATTGTTGCATCCAGGTATGTTTCCATTCTTCAATTGTAAAGTGCTTTGAACTTCTTTCGGTCATAAGATCATCTTCTTCTATAATTTCCTGTTCATAAAGATCAATTTTGTTAAAGACCATTATTGTTTTCTTATCAGAAGAGCCAATTTCGTTCAATATTTTATTTACAGAATTTATATGATCTTCAAAATTGGGATGTGAAATATCTACGATGTGAAGCAATAGATCTGCTTCTCTAACCTCGTCTAAGGTGCTTTTAAAACTCTCTACTAATTGTGTAGGCAGTTTGCGTATAAACCCAACGGTATCGCTTAACAAAAAAGGTAAATTACCCAGTACCACTTTTCTAACAGTAGTGTCTAATGTCGCAAATAATTTGTCCTCAGCAAAAACCTTACTTTTACTAATGACGTTCATAAGTGTTGATTTGCCTACATTGGTATATCCTACCAATGCTACACGTACCAAGGCTCCACGGTTTCCACGTTGGGTGCCCATTTGGCGGTCAATTTTGGTTAATTTCTTTTTTAGTAATGCTATTCTATCTCTGACTATCCTACGGTCTGTTTCAATTTCCGTTTCTCCGGGACCTCGCATTCCAATACCCCCTCTTTGCCTTTCAAGATGCGTCCACAAACCGGTTAGCCGAGGCAATAAATACTCATATTGTGCAAGCTCTACCTGTGTACGGG
>NZ_JBATGR010000018.1:0-2611 GCF_049665975.1 Eudoraea sp. | reverse complement strand
GGATATAGTTGTAGGTACCCCCGGCAGGTTATATGACTTGATTTTAAGTCGTGCATTGCAATTAAAAGCGATTAAAAAATTAGTCATTGATGAAGTTGATGTCATGCTCGATTTAGGGTTTAGGTTTCAGCTTACCAATATTTTCGATTTATTACCAACAAAGCGTCAAAATATTATGTTTTCCGCCACAATGACTGAGGAAATAGAAGATATAATAGCTAAATTTTTTATTTCGACAGTAAAGATTTCAGTTGCCTTAAGTGGTACACCATTGGAAAATATTACTCAAAGCAGCTATGCGGTGCCCAATTTTTATACTAAAGCAAATTTGCTCGTACAGTTGTTAAAAGATGCAGCCACTTTTAAAAAAGTACTCGTTTTTGTTTCAAATAAAAGAAGTGCCGATCGTTTGTTTGAAGAATTACAAGAGTTATATAATGAGGAAGTTTGTGTAATTCACTCTAATAAAACGCAAAACTACCGAATGCGGTCTATTAAACAGTTTGATGAAGGGCTAAATAGGATTTTGGTTACTACCGATGTAATGGCACGCGGTCTTGATTTAAGCGAAATAACTCATGTTATAAACTTTGATACCCCGCGTTTTCCTGAAAATTACATGCACCGAATTGGTCGTACAGGCCGGGCAGAGAAGAAAGGAGAATCCCTATTGTTCTATTCGAAGAAAGAAATTGCCTATAAAAATGCTATTGAAGCACTTATGAATATGGAAATTAAACAAATTCCATTTCCTGCAGACGTAGAAACAGCTACAAGGCTAACCCCGGAAGAGCAACCTCAGGTTAGTGAACCATATAATCCCCATAAACAAAGTAAAGAGCATGAACGTGGGGAAAGTTTTCACGAAAAGGCGGAAAAAAACAGGAAAACAAATGAAAGAGGGGCTTACAAACGCATAATAAAAGCCAAATATAAAAAACCGCAAACCAGAGGTGATAAGAATTATAATAAAAGTAAAAGAAAGAAATAACTATTACTTAAGATTGGTATTTAGTTGAAAAGGCACTGGTTATTATTATATCGGACACACTACTTTATTTCGAGTAATTTTACCTTATGATCAGAAACATCCAGGTAAGGGTAGGTTTAAAGGAAGAGGGCCAAGAAGGCATTCTTATGCGTAAAGCTGCGCAAAACCTTGGTATTTCTGAAAATGATTTTACAATAAAAGTACTTCGGAAGTCTATCGACGCGAGAAAAAAAACTATCTATTTCAATTACAAGCTCACCGCTTACATAAAGGAAAAAGCTCCTGAGAGTTCTACCTACTCTTTTGCTTACAAAGATGTTTCAAAAGCCAAACCCATTCATATTATCGGTTTTGGTCCTGCTGGAATGTGGGCCGCATTGCGTTGTTTAGAGCTTGGCTTCAGGCCTATTGTTCTTGAGCGGGGTAAAAATGTGCAAGATCGTCGCAGAGATATAAAAGCCATAAACCAGGATCATATTGTAAACGAGAATAGCAATTACTGTTTTGGGGAAGGTGGTGCAGGCACCTATTCCGACGGGAAATTATATACACGGAGTCTAAAACGAGGTGATGTCAGACGTATTTTTGAAAGCCTTGTACACCATGGTGCAACAGAACATATACTTATTGATGCACACCCACATATTGGCACGAATAAACTACCTAAAATTGTTCAGAACATTCGGGAAACAATACTCAGACATGGTGGCGAAGTACATTTCAATACTAAAGTGATTGATTTGATAATAGAGCATAACGAGTTAAAAACAATTGTTTTACAGAATGGAAATGAATTGCAAGTATCCCGGGTCATATTAGCGACAGGCCATTCTGCCCGTGACATTTTTTACCTTCTTCAAAAAAAGAACATCGCCCTAAAAGCAAAGTCTTTTGCTATGGGGGTTCGCGTAGAACATCCACAGCAAATTATAGATTCTATTCAATACCATTGCAAAGGAGAGCGCGATGAACTACTTCCGGCCGCTTCCTATAGCTTGGTTCAACAAGTGAAGAATCGAGGTGTGTATTCGTTTTGTATGTGCCCTGGTGGGTTTATAGTTCCCGCAGCTACATCGCCTGGGGAAGTAGTTGTTAACGGTATGTCGCCTTCCAAACGAAATAACCTTTTCGCAAATTCAGGCATTGTTGTTGAAATTAACGTGGAGGAAGATCTTCCGAAATACGAAAAGTTCGGCGTCTTAAAAGGTTTGGAATACCAAAAAGATTTAGAACGATTGGCCTTTACTTCTGGTGGAAGAAGCCAAACCGCTCCTGCCCAGCGGTTAACAGATTTTGTAGGGGGTATACTCTCTTCAGATTTAAACCCAACATCGTACCAACCTGGACTCAAATCGGCACCCTTGCATTCGTTACTTCCCAGGTCGATAGGAAGCCGTTTAAGAACCGGATTTGCAGAATTCGGCAAGAAAATGAAAGGCTACTACACCTCAGAGGCCAATATTGTGGGAGTAGAATCGCGGACTTCGTCTCCGGTAAACATTCCCAGGAACGAACAATTAGAGCATCCCGAAATTAAAGGTTTGTTCCCATGCGGTGAAGGTGGTGGTTATGCAGGCGGCATTGTATCATCGGCGATGGATGGTGAACGATGTGCTGAGG
>NZ_JBATGR010000017.1:0-7478 GCF_049665975.1 Eudoraea sp. | reverse complement strand
TCTTTACATATAACTCAAAAAAACGTATTATTTATTGCATTTAAATTCTTAAATTTATCCCGAAGATAAAATTATTCTTAAAAATGGGGAAAATAAAATTAGACGAAATAGACCATCAAATTCTGGATATGTTAATTGATAATACCAGAACACCATTTACCGATATTGCTAAAAAATTACTTATTTCTGCGGGAACTGTTCATGTTAGGGTAAAAAAAATGGAGGAATCTGGGATTATTCGTGGCTCTTCACTCACTCTTGATTATGTAAAACTAGGTTATGCATTTATAGCCTATGTTGGCATCTTTCTGGAAAAAACACATCAAACTAAGTTTGTTTTAGAGCGTTTGAATCAAATTCCCTATGTTACTGTAGCCCATATTACTACCGGTAAATTCAACATTTTTTGTAAGATCCGAGCGAAGGATACTAATCATGCTAAGAATATCATATTTAAGATAGATGATATTGATGGGATTAGCAGAACTGAGACCATGATTTCCCTGGAAGAGAGCATTAACGACAAAAAACGTTTAATGCACACTATTTTTAATGAATTATAAAGGGAAAGAGTACTGGAATTTAATTTGCTCATTTTGAGGCCATGAATGGTTTTTGTTTATTTATGTTGATTTTCATTAGGGCTATTCTCTATTATAACACAAAATCGAAAGATATTAACTTTCTCATTGGCCTCTATGAAAAATTCTGAACTGAAAAAAGAAGATTTCCATCCCTTTTACGAGCCGTACATTAAAACTTTGGGAGATGTAGAACTATTAGGGATGTTAAAAAGGCAATTGGAAAATTTTCCAATGTTTATTTCTAGTATTCCCAAAGATAAATTGCATTATACCTATAGTGCCGGAAAATGGACAATGGCCCAGGTATTGGTCCATATTTTAGATACCGAACGTGTATTTCAATACAGGGCTCTTCGATTTGCCAGAAACGATAAAACACCTTTACCTGGGTTTGATCAGGATATGTTTGTTATAGAATCTAATGCTGAAAGTTGGAATAAGGAGGAATTGATAGAAAATTATAGAACAATACGAAAATCTACTATTGCGCTATTTGAAAAATTTTCTGATGAGACATTGAAAAAAGTTGGAATTGCAAGTGAATCACCTATGAGTGTTGCGGCTTTGGGTTTTATTTGTTGTGGCCACCAGAGACACCACAGAAACATATTGCGCGAACGATACCTTAAAGACTAATCAAAATCTTTTTCACCTTCATTTTCTTCTTCAATATTTAGTTCTAAGGAAGGTCCTTTAATAGATTCATCTTTTATTGCTTCAAGCCCTTCAGCGATGTTTTCATCAAAATTGGCAATGAAATGAGAAAGACTCTTGCTAATTTTAATAAGATACAGGGTATCTGCTGTTTGTAGTTCTACGGCTTCAATGTATTCACCGTTAAGACTTCTAAAGGAAATTATATCTTCATCCCCATATCCGTCAGGATAGGATTCAACCAGAAGAGCGGTTATTTGGTGATTTAACTTTTTATAATCTATAAGTATTCGTTTCATAAGGCGGTATTTGAATAAAACTTTATCAGTTGTCTTAATCCTTTACCTAAACTATACTTTTTTTTTCTTTGGAAGTTTAAAGAGTTGTAAAACAGCAATTTTAGTATATGAAGTTGCTAATCTTTGTAGTATGAAAACGCCTGGCTTAATATATCATCAGGAACTCTATTATCAATCTGGGCATCACCAATCCTTTTTAGAAGTACGAAGAAGACACTTCCATGCGAATTCTTCTTATCGAATTTTAAGAGATCTATTATCGCGTGGATGTCGTCATCGTTAAAATCAACTTTATCAAAATGTTTGAGTAATTTCATTTTAATATCTTCCAATTGATTAATGCCTAGGCCCGTTTGCTGATGTGATAAGAATGCTTCCAATATCATGCCAATAGCAATTGCTTCGCCGTGGAGTAAGGTTTCACGTTCGGGATTATCTAAAAAATAGGATTCAATAGCGTGCCCTAGGGTATGACCAAAATTTAATATTTTTCTAAGACTTTTCTCTCTGGGGTCCTGCCGGACTATTTCATTTTTTATGACTATAGATTCATAAATATGATCTTCCAATTGATCAACAGAATTTACTAGTTTAAGAACTCTCCAAAACGGTTCACTTGTAATTAGGCCATGTTTCAGCATTTCCGCAAAGCCACTATTCAATTGTCTTTCATCTAGTGTATTTAGGAATTTAGGAATAATAAGCACCATTTTAGGCTGGTTTATTACACCTATCTGATTTTTTAACATTCCCATATCAACTCCTGTCTTTCCTCCAACAGATGCGTCTACCATAGCCAGTAAACTTGTAGGAATATTAATAAAATCTATACCCCTTCTAAATGTTGAGGCTACAAAACCACCCAAATCTGTAATAACACCCCCCCCCAAGTTTATTAACAAGCTCTGTCTATCTGCACCTTTTGCCGAAAGCGCTTCCCAAACCTGGATACAACTGGTAATATTTTTGTTAATTTCACCAGATTCTATCTCAACAACTTCGAAGTTATAACTCCCTCCAACACTGCCTAAAAATTTAGGCAGACAATGCTCCCTTGTATTTTCATCAACAAGAATAAAAATACTGGAATAGTTTGATGTTTTTAATTGATATTCCAAAGCTTCATATCCCAAATAATTAAAATGGATTTGGGCAGAAAAAGAAGTAATTGATTCCATAGTTTATATTGCCTTTCTTGATAATCTTTAATGAATGACTCATTGAAAGTAAAACACAAAATAAAGACTATTTTTTAGTAAATGGATACAAATTCTGTTATTATCTTTGAATTCATAACTAATCAGCAATAATGAACAGAATTTTTGAAGATACTTCAACAGCATTTTCTCTAAAATCCGATTCCGAATTGGAGCGAGCTTATTTTCTTTTTAAGATGATAGCTAATGAACCGCTTGTAAAAATTGGTACTGCTATGACTAATTTTGCTCTAAAAGCAAGATTACCAGTTGATGGCCTTATTCGGGCAACTGTATTCGATCATTTTTGCGGTGGAGTAAGTGAGGAAGATTGCATGACAGTCGTTGATAATATGTGGAGTAAAGGTGTATCTTCTGTTCTTGATTATTCTGTTGAAGGTAAAGAAACAGAAGATCCTCTAGATGCTGCCCTGGAAAAAACCTTGAAGATCCTCGATTTTGTAAAGGAACTGGATGCTATTCCTTTCGCTGTCTTTAAACCTAGTGGTTATGGCAGAGTTGCACTATTCCGTAAAATTGGAGAAGGCAAATCCCTGTCAAAAAAAGAAAAAGAAGAATGGGACAGAGTAGTGGGACGTTTTGACGCTACATGTAAAAAAGCATATGACCTTGATGTTTCACTTTTAATAGATGCTGAGGAAAGTTGGATGCAGGATGCGGCAGATGAATTGGTGGAAGCAATGATGCGTAAATATAACAGGGATAAAGCTATTGTATTTAACACACTTCAACTTTACCGCTGGGATCGTTTGGAATACCTTAAAGAGCTTCATTCAAAAGCGCAGAAGGAAGATTTTAAAATTGGAATCAAGACCGTTCGCGGAGCTTATATGGAAAAGGAAAATGAAAGAGCTTTAGAGAATAATTACCCCTCTCCTATATGCGCTAACAAATCTGAAAGCGATTCTAATTATGATACAACAGTAGCCTATATAGTTGAACACCTGGATAGGATCTCTCTTTTCTCGGGCACGCATAATGAATTGAGCTCTTACAAATTAATTGATTTGATGAATCAAAAAGGGATCGCTCAAAATGACAATCGTATTTGGTTTGGTCAACTTTACGGAATGAGTGATCATATTTCTTTTAATCTGGCCGATAGGGGATATAATGTGGCAAAGTATTTACCTTTTGGACCTGTACGTGATGTGATGCCTTATTTAATAAGACGTGCCGAGGAAAATACTTCGGTTGCGGGACAGACGAACAGAGAATTGGAACTGATTAAAAAAGAACGTCGCCGAAGAAAAATTTAGACGAACTATTTATTCTACGAGGTAAATTTATTTTTGTAATTACTAAATAAGATACTTTTTGCAGATAGCCTCCAATAACTTTTTGTTTGTGTTATTCCTTTAGGAATTATTGTTTTACAGTTATTAATACTGCTTCGCAACTGGATAAGTCAGAATTCAGAGTAATATTTTCTGCACTGGAACCATCTTTTACTTCTATAGAGACTGTGTTTGGGGGAAAATTACCCAAATTATGGGCATAGACAAAAAGATCATTAGATTTCTTTAAATTCAATTTTACCTCAAAACTTTTTTTCTTGTAGGTTAATGTATGTTTAGCCACAATTTGCTCTCCATTAAGATAGATAGAAACAATGTCACCATCTGCTCTGCCATGATCATAAAGACTTATGGTTATTGTCTCATTATCTACCACCAATTCTTTTTGATACGAAATTTTTCTTCCTTCAAAAATAGTTCTAACCGGGACCTTAACTTCTTCTGATACAACTATTTCTTTCTCCTCTTCCTCAGCTACGGCAATTGTCTCTATAGGTTTTTGAATCTGTACCACGGGTTTCTCTACTGCTTTGACAGGTTCTTGAACTGGCTCAATATTAATCTCTTTAACCTCAATAGGAATCTCTGCAACATCAGCCTGGGGTTCTGCAATTTCAGAGGGGGTCTCCACTATTGTTTCTTCGGGTATTTTATCCTCTTTTTTTATGGTAAAATATGGAGTAGCATATTTCGCTATATGATATTTGTTAATCGGGAAGAGCTCAATACCCATAATTTTATACTTATTTCCGGCGGGTAATCCTTTTCGAAGATTTACATCCTTTACAAAGTGATTGTTCTTAAAAACACCCAGTACTTGCACTACCACATCGTCCCTTGTTAAGAAGAACTTAATAGTTTTACTATCATCCAAATTAGATGATGTCCATTCTATTTCAACAGGACCCGGTGCAATCCAAACCGTTCCATTTGTTGGATATGTAATTTCTAGGGATGAACGCCATTGTATTCTTTCATTTATTCTCTGTTTATTTAATTTATAGACGGAATTTTGGAAATTATTATAAGGAACATAGGTCGTTAAACCAATATTTGCCTCTTTCAATAACTGATAAAATTCTTCCAGTTCCGCAAGAACATTTATTAAAGGGATTTGATTTGGGTATGTCTTCTTTATAAAATTTATTTTGGAGATAACTTTTTTTGCATTTTTCTTATTTGGCACCTGATTATAATTCTCTGAACTGGTATTAGTTAAATTTTTAGCGAACCTGAGCTTCTCATATCCAAATCTATTTTCTAAGAACTTAATAGCATCTTCGTTGCTCAGAGAATTAGATTCTTTAAATTTCTTTGCAATGCTATAGGCCAAAAGATATTCTTTCAAGCTTTGATCCAGACTTGCTTTGGCTACTTCTGTACTTGCCATGACAGGTGAATTGACAGCCTGATTCAAAATTTTAAGAAATATATCTTTACTTAAAAGTTCCTGTGAATTGCCAAATCCACCTTGGAAGTAATCAAATACCAGACTTGGTGATTCCAGCAAAATATAACTCTTGTTTGAAGCGTCGGCCAAGTTGCCCGATCCATAAGTTTCAAGTATTCGTTCCTTGGCAGCCTCGCTCCAGGGGTCGGCACCCTCATTTATAATTTTCTTACTCAATTCAATTGGGTCATCAATCAGGGACTCAACCAATGGCGGCTGATCATGCGCATGGTTGGGCTGACTAAAGAAAAAACATACTAAAAGAAATAAAAATTTTTTCATCAAAATTGGTTATCACAGTGAAATCACATTCACTTTAAGTCCTATTAACAATATTGAATTTTCAGTTAAAGAATAATATAAAAAACATACTATTTAGGTTACGGTCCGGCAAAGACTATTTAATAGGGACTTATCCTACATAATAACTCCAAAACACCCCGATTTAGTATACTCCCGAACTTATATACGTAATAATCTTTAATTTAGTTTTTGGAGCTTATAGTCAGGCATCTGACCTAATTTTAAAAATGTAAGAATAAGGCTACAAAAATATATTTATTATTATTATTCTGCAATACCTAATTAGTTAAGAAGATAATTAGAGAAATATCTAAATCTCACCTGAAATTTAAGCCGCATTTTACTTTAAAGAGACAGGCCAATTTTAGTAATCGGAGTAATCCGTTGGGTAGAGTAAATAAATGCATGAGAAACAGTATTCTCATATTTGGGAAAAGTTATTCATTCTTGTCATTCAGGGGATTCAAAAAATGCTTTACAAAGCTCATATCGTGCTTCCCGATCTTATAAAGTGGTCATAACCATAAGATTTGGCATTTTGGGTCCCGATATTACTTCAGGGTAAAAGGCGGCATTGAATCCTTATGGATCAAAGTAAAATAATTATAACTTCAATTAAAATAATATATCTTATTATCAATCAAGAATTTCTATTTTATCTATTAGGGTAGTGCTGTCGCAATTCTTGACTGTTAAAGCCATCAATTTTTCCTTTACTATTCCTTCAATTGAATAGGTATTGCAAGTTGTGTTTTTTGTATCACTCTTTTTAAAATTAACATCCCCTTCATTCATAAAATAGGCGATACTAAGGGAGTCCAGGGTTTGATCGGCTACCAATTGTTCTATCTCCTCAGAATAGGTAATAGGTTTTGATCGTAATTCTTTTAACACCCTGCAATTAGGTAGGTAACAAAAGCTGACACCAGTTTCATCAGATTTTTTTTTAAGAAAAAAGAAAAGGAAAACAAGACCAATGGATAATCCTATAAGGTAAAATCCCAATCGTTTAAGAAATGCCATTAACTAAAAAATAAGAAAGTTAATATCACTGTATTTTAGATCAAACCATTCGCCAACAGACTTATTGGTAAGAATGCCATGATACATATATAAACCATTACGCAGTCCCCTGTCAAATCTCAATGAATTTTCCAGGCCTCCATCTTCTCCGATCTTTAATAGATAAGGGGTAAAAATATTGCTGATAGATACTGACGATGTCCTGGGGTATCTGGCAGGAATATTGGGTACGCCATAATGGATGACCCCAAATTTTTCACGGGTTGGCTTGTCGTGGGTAGTAAGTTCGCTGGTTTCGAAACAACCGCCCATATCTATGCTCACATCAATGATTACTGAGCCTTTTTTCATATGTTCCACCATGGTGCTGGAAACCACAATGGGTGATCTGTCACTACCGCGTACGGCCCCTATTGCAACATCACAGCGCTTTAAACTCTTTAAAAGGTTCTTGGGTTGAAGCGTAGAGGTATATATAGTTTGTTTAAGATTGGTTTGAATATTTCGTAGTTTAGTAAGAGAGTTATCAAACACTTTTACATTGGCTCCGAGCCCTAAAGCGGAACGCGCCGCAAACTCTCCAACTGTTCCTGCTCCTACAATTACCACTTCTATAGGGGGTACCCCACTAATATTGCCAAACATAAGCC
>NZ_JBATGR010000016.1:0-2411 GCF_049665975.1 Eudoraea sp. | reverse complement strand
GTTCCACATCGTACCAGGTGCCCCACTCATCTGCAATTAAAGCTATAGTATTATCGGGGTCGTGTTCATCCATGATGGCAATATGATCTTCCAGATTCCCCTCCATCTTCAATGTATTTAGCATGCTTTTAAACCACTCATTTTCCACAAAATCTGTTGCAGAGCCTTTAACCTCCCAATTATTAACAATGGTATAATAGTGATAGGACAATCCATGTGCAATATTTAAATAACCAGGCGTATCTTTAATACCGGTCATAAAGGTTTTAGTCCATTCCAAATCATCATAGATGCCACCACTTGCAATTTTATATTCGGCATTGCAGTAAGTACTAAATCTTTTAAATACATTGGTGTAGTATTGGGCGTTCATGCTACCACCACAACCCCAGTTCTCATTACCTATGCCCCAAAATTTAACATCCCAGGGATGCTCCCTGCCGTTTTTGCTTCTCAACCTAGTAATTTCACTGTCCTTATCAGAAGTTACATACTCTACCCACTGATAGGCATCTTTTACTGTACCGCTCGCTATATTGACTGCAATATAAGGTTCTGTTTGCAACAACTCACACAGTTCCAAAAACTCGTGGGTTCCAAAGGAATTATCTTCCGTAACACCACCCCAAAATGTATTCACCACAAGTGGTCTGTCCTTAACAGGGCCAATCCCATCTCTCCATTGGTATTGTTCAGCAAAACACCCTCCGGGCCATCTTAATACCGGTATTTCCAATTCTCTCAGCGCCTCTACAACATCCTTTCTGATTCCATTAATATTGGGGATTTCTGAGGCTTTACCTACATAAAAACCATCATAAATACCCCTCCCTAAGTGCTCTGCAAAATGACCATAAATATGTTTACTTATTGTGTCTTTTGCTTTATTTGTGTGTATTATGATTTTATTTTCCTGACCAATAATGGATTGCAATGACAGGAATAAAATTAAGAGGAAGATGGTTAGAGTTTTTTGGTTTGACATTGTCTGATTATTGTTTTAATACTTAAATGGCTTTTAATTATATCTTTAAAAGTTGTATTAATATTATTTTGGATCAAAGTGGAACGATGATAAATCAAATCTTTAATCCGCCATAGAATTTATGGTTTTAATAGTCCCGTCTTTATTGTATTGCAATTCTGTTATTTTAACATTTCTTAGATGTGTTTTCCCTCCCGAAAGAAAGCTGTCATGATAAAACAACCACCACTTGCCGTTGTATTCAACTATTGAATGATGATTGGTCCAGCCTAAAACCGGTTTTAAGATTACCCCTTCATAAGTAAATGGACCGTATGGGTTATCTCCAATACCATATGCTATATTATGAGTGTCACCTGTTGAATAGGAAAAATAATACTTTCCATTATACTTATGAACCCATGCAGCTTCAAAGAAACGTCGTTCATTATCACCTGCCAGTATTGGGTTACCATTTTTATCAAGAATCTGCACATCTTTTGGGGTCTCTGCAAAACTTAACATATTATCAGCAAGTTTCGCGATTTTAGGAGTTAAGGCAGGTTGGTCTGTAACGGGGTAGGTATCTTCTTCCTTATAGGTTCCACTAGCCCATCGTTGTAACTGACCTCCCCAAATACCCCCAAAATACATATAATAGACACCATCGGTATCTTCAAAAACAGCAGGATCCATACTAAAACTTCCTTCAATAGGCTGCTCTTTTGCATTAAATGGCCCAAAAGGATTTTCACTTGTGGCTACGCCAATTTTAAATATATCCGATTTATCCTTTACAGGGAAATAGAAATAATAGACACCATTTTTTTCTGCCGCATCAGGGGCCCACATCTGCCTTCCTGCCCAGGGAACGTCTTTAATGTGCAAAGCAACGCCGTGATCTGTAACATTACCTCCTATACTATCCATCGAGAATACATGATAGTCGTTCATATCAAAATGACTCCCTAAATCATCTTCCGGAACACCCGATTCAAAATCGTGGGAAGGATAGATGTACAATTTCCCTTCAAATACATGTGCCGATGGATCAGCAGTATAGATATCTGAAATTAGCGGCAAAGGGTTTACCCGGATGATTGAGACAGTATCTTCGGGAAGCTCATCTATGGAAGATTCTGTTATTTTGTTTGTTGTTTTGTCCTTGCATCCAAAAAGTAGGATTGCAGCCAGCAAATTCACACTTAAGATTCTAAATTTCGAAGGATCCATAGATTGGTTTTAGTTACATTATTTAGTACTTAAAAGTTGTTGATATTATTTATCAAGGTCCTTAAGTTATTTTCTTAAAAGACTGATGAAAGTTAATCAAAAAAAACGCTCATAAATGCCCTTGAGTTCTAAGTTCCAGGAGCATAAGGGAATTTTAAGGATTTGTAATACTCCAGGTTTTCCTCTGGTCTTCCCACCCCATCTGGCACTTCTC
>NZ_JBATGR010000015.1:0-3786 GCF_049665975.1 Eudoraea sp. | reverse complement strand
CCACGAACTATGATCTTTTTTGTGATGGTCTCTGTGTAAAGTCCATAAAAATCCATGCATTATGTACTTGTGAGTAAACCAGGCCATAAACTCCATAAAACCAAATGTGCCAAGGAAAATTAAGATCCAAATTATAATTTTCATGCTAGTATAAGTTCAGTTTATAATTTACATAAGATTTTGCAAGCAGCCCAAATTTTTGATAGTTAGGCACCCGTATTCTTGCATTTTTAATTTCCAAAGATGGGGTTTTTTGTAATTTGCGCAGCAATTTATAATAATATTTATAAGCGGTATATACACCAAATTTTGCTTCGTTTGGAAGTTGAACTATTCCGTCATATCCCATTTTAAAATCTGCTTTTATTTCTTCAACAATCCTCTGTTTAGACATTTCATCTAATTCCAGGAGGTTCGTATTTGGAAAATATGAACGGTTTAAATTTTCATAATCTGCCTTAAGGTCCCTGAGAAAATTAACCTTTTGAAAGGCAGATCCCAAAGCCATTGCAGATTCTTTAAGGGCTTCATACCGGTCCTCGTCGCCTTTCACAAAAACGCGAAGGCACATCAGACCCACAACATCCGCAGATCCGTAAATGTATTCTTTAAATTCTGCTTCGGTACTATAAACGCTCTTATCGAGATCCATTCGCATACTTTTCATAAATGAATTAACCAAATGATTTGGAATTTTGTATTTATGGTAAGTATGTTGGAAGGCATTTAGTATGGGGTTAAGGCTTATTTTGTCTTTTAAGCTCAACTCAAGATCCTCTTCAAATTTGTTGAATAATTTCTCTTTGTCATAGTCATGAAATGCATCGACTATCTCGTCGGCACATCTAACAAAACCATATATGTTGTATATGTCACCTCTTATGGAAGAGGACAACATTTTAGTAGCGAGCGAAAAAGATGTACTGTAAGATTGGGTTACAATTTTGCTACATTCAAAGGAAATATGATCGTAAATTGATTTCATTTACTAGCTATTAATTATTTTTCTCTATTAATTCAGAAACTAATTTTCCCGAAATTAAAGAAGGAGGAACTCCTGGCCCGGGGACTGTTAGTTGTCCGGTGAAAAATAGATTTTTAATTTTTTTACTCTTCAATCCTGGTCTCAAAAAAGCAGTTTGTGATAAAGTATTTGCCATACCATAAGCATTTCCTTTATAAGAATTATACTGTTCTTTAAAGTCATTTATACAAAAAGACTTTTTAAATATAATATTATTTTCAACACTCTGACCTGTGCGCTCCTGGAATCTTTTCAAGATAATATCAAAGTATTGGTCCCTAAGTGCTGGCGTATCCTCTATTCCAGGGGCTATTGGGATCAGGAAAAAACCGGTTTCCATGTTATTGGGAGCCATGCTTTTATCTGTTACTGAAGGAAAGTTGGCATAAAATAAAGGTCTGGATGGCCATTTGGGATTGTCATAAATTTCAGAGGCATGCTGACCAAAATCTGTGTCAAAAAACAAATTATGATGTTCAACATTTTCTAATTTTTTGTCAAACCCAATAAAGAATAGCAATGAGGAAGGTGCAAATGTTTTTCTTTGCCAATATTTTTCAGAATATTGCCGATAGGTACTATCCAATAAGGTTTCTGTATGATGATAATCGGCCCCGCTTAATACCATATCAGCATCTATTTTTTCAGAATTCACTAATATCCCGTTTGCCTTACCCTCCTGCACTATGATTTTATCTACTGGGCTATCTGTGTGAATCCTAACCCCTAATTCCACGGCTAAACTTTTCATTGCAAGGATTATCTGGTACATACCTCCTTTGGGATGCCAGGTTCCGAGCCCAAAATCTGCAAAATTCATAAAACTATAAAAAGCCGGGGTATTACTGGGTTTTGCTCCAAGAAATAATACCGGAAATTCCAGTGTGGAAATAAGTTTTGGGTTTTTAAAATTCTTTCTGACTTCCTGACTTATTGTTTTAAAGAATTGATCAACTCTTATTATTGTATCTTTCGTTACCAACTCCAAAGGCGATAGTCCGGGGCGATAGACAATTTCATTAATGGCTATATCATAATTTTTTTGCGCCTTGCTGATAAATTTTTTTAGATGCACGGAACTGCCTTTTTCAATACGTTCAAATTCCTCACAAATTTTATCCATACAATCCCCGATAGTTATAATCTCGTCATCAAAAAAGATTTTATATGCAGGGCTTAATTTATCTAATTGATAATAGTCGGAGGTTTGTTTGCCAAAATCTGCAAAGAAGCGATCGAAAATATCGGGCATCCAATACCAACTAGGACCAATATCAAAGGTAAACCCATCTTTTTTAAACTGACGGGCTCTTCCACCAACCGTATCATTCTTTTCATAAAGACTAACATCAAAGTCTTTTTTAGCCAGATAGCAGGCTGCGGAAAGTGATGAAAATCCAGATCCAATGATTACAACTTTTTTCCTGTTGAAATTCATGATTTTACAGCTATAATTAACTATAATGCTTTTGACAATTGTTCAATAGATGCAAAGGTACGAATGTGCGGTGGAAGTTTTTCTTTATTTATGTGCTGAATTTGCCTACCTAAAATCCATAAACTAGAATTATTCTTGTTTAGAAATTTTGTAAAATCATCAATGTATTTGCCTAATTTGTCCTTGTTTGGTACTACAGTGAAGTAGGACAAAAAATGTATATTATTATAATAATTTTCAAGGTCTTCCAGATTTTCTAATGGCATAGTCTGACCCAGATAAATAGTTTTATAACCATGAAGAATTATTTCGTAATTAATAAATAGAAGCCCAATTTCATGAATTTCATTTTCAGGTAGAAAAAGAACGAATACCTTGTCAGTATTGGTCGGTTCTATCACCTGCAATTTTTCGGTACTCGTATAAATCTTCTGTTTAATCAAATTAGTAATAAAATGTTCATGTGCGGGGCTAATGGTGTCTGTCTGCCATAATAAACCAAGTTCATTTAATAAAGGAATAAAGTACTCCCAAAAAATATCCCGAAATGATCTTTCCGCAAGAAGGTTGTTATAGGTGTTTTGGAATAATGACAGGTCAAAATTAATCATGGATAGTTTAAACGCATTGATTGCATGATTATTAGTGCTGCTTTTGGCCACAATTTCCCTCACCAGAAGGGGAATGTCTGTCTCTTTTAGTTTTGCAATCTTAGATATTTTATAGCCGGAATTGTAGAGGAGGGTAATATTTAATAATTTCTGCAGACTTGCCAAACTATAGGTCCTGATGTTAGTGCTGGTTCGTTCTGGGGACAATAATTCGTATCTTTTTTCCCAGATTCGTATGGTATGAGCTTTTATACCGGACAGGTTTTCCAAGTCGCGAATACTGAAAGATTTTTTTACATTGTTCATTATTTATATATAATCGTTAAACAAAGTTACAATTTTAAAATATTAAATAATTAATAGTTTCGTTATTTTTTTTCCAACTAATCGGGAAAGAAGTCATTTTTTTAATTTTATGGTACTAGAATTAAAAAAAATATACTATAAATTAATATATTTAGACACATTAAGCCGAGAATGATATGTCAAAAAAAACTATTCAAACCAGAAAGCAGTTTTTAAAGAAAATTGGAGCCGGAACTTTAGCTTTGGTGAGTGCACCGGCAATCATAGGTGCTGGGAGAAGGCCTCAAATTTCTTATTTAAGCAGAAAAATATATAGTGCGAACAGTAATATACAAATCGCGCTTATAGGTGCAGGGGGTATGGGATCTGAGGATACAAATACAGCCTTAAAACACGATGGTGTAAAA
>NZ_JBATGR010000014.1:0-2408 GCF_049665975.1 Eudoraea sp. | reverse complement strand
AGTCTGAGATCATTGTCCTCATCACTTAAAGAAACCCATGCATACGGAATTTTGGATTTTTCTAACCAGGAACTAACCAACATGCTCTTACCATAACCGGCACCGGCAGAAACCAGTGTAAGGGGTTTGTGTATGTTCTTTTCCAGAAGTTCAACCAGATGCGTTCTGTAAACATGTTCCCTGGAAACAGGTGGCCGGTGTAGCTTTGTGAATAGCATTGCTAAATTTAGTTAAAAAATGATTCCATATCAGTTATAAAAAGATGTAACTGAGTTTTTACCTGATTACAAGGAAAAATAAAAATCCTTTAGCTAATTCATAGCTTTGTTATGGACCGCCTTGCACCTAACGGTTCGGCTCGTATGTTTGGTTATAGAATATTAAGTTGTAAATGAAGATACTACATTTATGTAATTAACCATATCAGAAAAGAGAGGATAATGAGGTTCGGCTAGATACATTTTGATGATATCGTGTCATAGATCAACTGCCCTTCTTTTAACTTTAGAGTCCCGATAGCTCCTTCTCCATAGTATTACGAAGGAGAAGCTATCGGGATGGAATAGGGTTTTTCATAGGTCACGTTGTTGTAAGCTGTTTTTTTATTAATGGAACCTGGACACTATTCAATCTTTTACAATTACGGGCAATAGGAAATTCTTATTATAACCAATCGGCCGAAATGATTTGGAACGCAATACAAAAAATGACCAATTCTAAGTTAATATGCAATTGTAGTAAAGTTTATTATAGATTTTCAGCGTATCATTTAAAAAATGTTTTGTTGGAGAAATATTTAGCAGGTTCAAAAAAGTGAACCATGTCTAGTAGGATTAAGACAACTTTGGTAGTCCACTTGTGGTCGTCTCTTTCTCTTGCTTTTAATCCGTTGGTGATTTTTGGTTATCAATTATTGTTTGTGCTTCATCTTCCGTTCCCAGGACAATAGCAAGCCATTTAGTATTGGGATCCTGTTCAAGCATTATTTTTATAGCCATAGTTAAGGGTACCGATAAAAACATGCCCACTGTACCCAGCATAAATCCCCAGAACAAAAGTGACAGAAAGACTACAAAAGTAGATAGACCTAAACCTTTACCCATCATTTTTGGTTCAACAACATTGCCAATTACGACATTGATCACTATGAAAACAATTCCTGTCCATAAAACCCCTTCAAGTCCAAGTTGTACCGCGGCAAACAGGACAGCAGGAACGGCTGCAATAAAAGATCCTATATTGGGAATGTAATTCAGAAGAAAGGCAATTAATGCCCAGATGATCGCATAATCTACGCCAATAATAACAAGGCCAATCCAGATGAATAAACCGGTTAGCAAACTGGTCACCGTCTTAATGGACAAATAATGGCGAATACTATCCCCTATTGCATCAAAAAAACCTAATGAATCTGTAGTTCCTTTAACAATCGCCTTTATTTTTACCGGAATAGTATCCATCTCAAGTAAAAGAAATAGTGCCAGGAAAAATATGGTTAGCGCATTGCCCATAAAACCTCCCAATTGTTCCAGAAATCCGGCTGTAACGCTCATAATTTTTGACGGCACGAACATATCGGACATATTATCGGTAGAAATGTGTATGCCTTTATCATTAAAAAATTCTATGACTGAATTGCCCATCTCACTCAGGTTCTTTTCATATACCGCTTCATTTTCTGAAAAGGAAGAGAATGAAGTTGCTATTATTTCTCCAAATCCTATAAAGATCCCGGTGACTGTAATAAAAACAATAGCAATAGCCAATCCCTGAGGAACTTTCTTTTTTTGTAACCACAATATGGGTTGAGAAAGAATAATGCTAATAAATAGTGCCATCAACACTGAAGTCACTAAGGTGGTAGCATACATTACCCCTGCAACAATAACCACAAAGGCCGCAAATTTGACAATAATTGAAGTTTTGCTTTGAATAGGACTAGTACCGCTCATTTCTCACTTTTTAGCATTGTTATATTTAATTATTAGTTTACTTAACTAACTCAATATCATCTGGTTTCCAGGTTTATCGGCATATGCCTTAAGCGGGCCATACATTCTCAATGCTAAAAACCAGGATTTACCCGGGATGGTCTGTAACCAAATACTTTCCTTTTCCAGGCTGTGAGAATAAAAGTAAACAATCGTCTTTTAATTTTTATGTTTTAAAAGCATTTGTTCAATGCATTAGCAAAATTGAATTAGTACTATCAGGTTTTGATCTCGTTTTTTAATTCGGGAATAAAAATGCTAATTGGAACCTCAAGGTCCAATCAGGCCCATCAATAGCTTCTAGTTTTGCTGCATTCCAATAGGCACTTACATTTCCATTAAACTTCTGCTTACCAATGGCAAATATTTTACCAAAACCGGCACCAAAAGGTACAATCCATTTGTTATCCGGGGGGC
>NZ_JBATGR010000013.1:0-19285 GCF_049665975.1 Eudoraea sp. | reverse complement strand
ATCATTGGATTACAAGCTGCTTCAGTACATCCATTACCTAAACCTATAAGTAGATTCGCTAACAATAACCCGTAATAGTTGCCTGAAAAAATTAGCATTAAAATACCAACCCCATGGGCAAAAAATGCAAATTGCATTATTGTCTTACCACCTACCTTATGATAAATCAGGCCGCCAATTACCATAGAAATAGGAAAACCCAGAAACCACATAGAAGTGATTAAACCAGCTTGACCAGCGGTTAATTCCAATTCTGTTTTTAGTTGATCTAAAATGCCTGCCGCAATAGCAAATGAAAATGCCGTTGTGATCAAGGCAAAACAACTTCCATAAAAAAGCCGTTGAGAATTAATTTTGGGGGCGTTTGTTGTGTTTTCCATTTGTTTAGTTTTGGTTGTTTTACAGTCTCATATTAATTCAAATGAGTTGGTTTGAATATATAAGAATAATGCCTTTTTTGCTAAAATCATAATTATTTTGCAATTGTCCTACCTGATCTGTGAAAAATCCCTTAAATTTTTGTGCAACTGATAAATTTTATTGATAATTGATTTTTAGCTAATTTAGATCAAAATACGGTCTACCGCATTTAAGAATGCGGAAATCATACAAAAAACAAATAAGCAGCAGTATGCAACAAAACAACTATCCAAAATTACATAATGCATCCTGGCCCGGTGTAGTAGGTAAAGGTCCGGATTCTGAACCTCCAATCTCTATTGATACAATGATAGAACTTACAGCCAATGCCGAGGTAAATGGAGTAAAATTTGACGGATTTGACCTTTTTCTTTTTGATCCCCATATGAATATAGATGCATCTGATGATGAAATTAAGCAAATGGCCGATAAAGCCAGGGCCAAAAACCTGGAAATAGGCAGTTTAGTGGCTCCTGTCTGGACTCCCACAGGCGGAGGCTCTGCAATGGGCACTGAAGAGGAAAGAGCTCAATTCGTAACTCAAGTGCGAAAGTCATGCGTAATTGGCCAAAAACTAAGAGAGATTGGAGTTAGACCTAATGGTATTATTCGAATAGATTCTTCTGTAAATCCGGAGACCTGGGCTACAGATCCTGTGCGCAATACCAAGCTAATAGCTAAGACATTTCGCGAGGCCTGTGATATTGCCGCTGACTATGGTGAATCTCTTGCTGCTGAAGGCGAGATTTGCTGGGGAGGAATGCATGGTTGGAAATCTATGCTAAAAACCCTGGAGGCTGTAAACAGGCCTAATATTGGATTTCAGGCAGATATGGCACATACGCTTTTATACCTTTTAGGGTATAATAAACCAGATGAAAGAATTTTACCCGAAGACTTTAAATGGGAAGACAGAGATACTTTAACCCAGGGTCTTAAAACACTCACTGCAGCCCTCAGACCCTGGACCATAGATTTTCATGTTGCACAAAATGACGGTACTGTTTTTGGGGCCGGCTCTCATGATAAAACCGGCAGGCACTGTCAGGCATCTGATCCAAACGGGAAATTAAATATTCCGGTTGATGCGGGACACTGGTTAAGAAATGAGGATGGAAGCCTGACTAAAAAAATCAGACATATATGTTGGGATGGTTGCATGTTTCCAAATGAAGTGATGATGCAGCCTAAAACATGGAATGATGTTTTGGGTGCTATGATTAAGGTTCGGGAACAACATGGTTGGTATGAATCTGCTTAATTCACAATCAAATCACATTATTAATAATGGGAAGTAAAAAACAAATCAGAATAGGATTAATCGGTTACGGATTTATGGGAAGAACCCACTCCAATGCCTATAAAAGAGTAGGGGACTTCTTTCCGGAGTTAGAATATCGTCCTGTTCTCAAAGCCGTTTGTGCCCGCAACAAGGAGCGCGTAAAAGCATTTGCTGAACAATGGGGGTACGAATCTTTCGAAACAGATTGGAAAACTTTAATTGCGAGGGATGATATTGATGCTGTGGATATCTGCACGCCAAACAATATGCATGCCCAAATTGCTATAGCCGCTGCAGAGGCAGGAAAGATGGTGCTATGTGAAAAGCCACTGGCGAGAACAGTGGCAGAGGCACAACCCATGGTGGATGCTGTTGAAAAAGCGGGGGTCAACAATACAGTTTGGTATAATTACCGTCGGATTCCGGCTGTAACTCTGGCCAAGCAATTTATTGATGCGGGAAAACTGGGCCAAATATTTCATTATCGGGCTAATTTCCTGCAGGACTGGACCATCAGTCCGGAACTGCCTCAGGGAGGAGAAGGATTATGGCGCTTAGATAATGACGCCGCGGGTTCCGGGGTCACAGGAGACCTTTTGGCTCATTGTATTGACACAGCGATGTGGCTGAATGGGGGAATAAAAGATGTATCCGCGGTAACTGAAACTTTTATAAAGGAAAGGGTACATACCGCTTCAGGCGAGGTTCAAAAAGTGGGTATTGATGATGCATGTATCTTCCATTGTCATTTTAATAATGGTTCACTTGGCCTTTTTGAATCTACCAGATACGCCAGGGGGCATAAAGCACTTTACACTTTCGAGATTAACGGGGAGCACGCTTCAATAAAATGGAATCTTCATGATCTGAATCGTCTGGAATATTTTGATCACCGGGACGAATCAATAGAGCGTGGTTGGCGTTCCATACACGTTACGGATGGGGATCAGCCCTATATGGATAAATGGTGGGTGCCCGGCTTGTCTATAGGATATGAACATAGCTTTGTGCATCAGGTCGCAGATTTTTTTAAAAGTTTAGAAAATGGGTCCCCTTGTTCCCCAACATTCAGGGAAGCTCAGGAAACGCAGAAGGTCTGTGAGGCCGTCCTCGAGTCTGCAAAATCGAAAAGCTGGAAAGATACCAATGTCTCCTTGTGAGCAGTTAATATAATTTAAATGATCAGATAAAATGAGTAAATCAATAAAGGGGTTTTGCCTGCATGGAAGAGAAAAGATTTTGCCCAATTCCGGGGTTACAGTGACAAGCAATACCTCTGTCGTAGCTATGCAAATACCTGAGTTAAAGGAAGGGGAAATTCTGGCCAGGACATTATATACGGGTATTTGTGGTTCTGATAATAGCGCTGCCTTGGGTAAGCCAAACTTTGATTGGGTAGAACGACCAAGAATTATTGGTCATGAGTTTAGTGCAGAAGTATTGGAGTTAGGACCCGGAGACCATGGTGATGTCAAAGTAGGAGATGTGTTCACACCTTTAGCTATGTTGGGTTGTCAGGATGAAGATTGTCCGGCGTGCAGCGTTGCCAAATGGAATTTATGTCCTTCGAAACAAATCATCGGATTTCATAGAAATGGGGGCTTTGGGCAACAGGTCATTCTGGAGTCAGATCGTGTCGTACCTTTAATGGAGGGATTAACCAGGGAGCAAGGTGCATTGGTTGAACCCTTGTCAGTTATAGTTAATGCGCTCCATAATAAATGCAATATAAAACCCGGACAGGACGTGGTAGTTACAGGATGCGGTATTATTGGTTTGATGTCAGCCGAGTTAGCCAGGGCCGCGGGTGCCAGGGTTGCAGTTACCGGGATAGAACATGATGTGAATATCCGTTTAAAAAAAGCTGCTGAACGAGGATTTATTACTATAGTTGTTTCTCCAGAGAATTCTTTAGAATCTCAATTGTATGTGGGAATAACCGACGATAAGGGGATTCCTTTTGGAGCTAATGGGAAAGTAGATTTGCTTATTGAGTGCTCTGGCGTGCCACAAGTACTAACAGAAGCTATTTCTGTTGTAAGGCCGGAAGGGGATATCTGTGTAATCGCGACCTATCCCAGAGAAGTGGAGATTAATGCTACACATCTCACGCGTACATCTTTGAATATGAGGGGCTCAATGGGCTCCTGCAGGGATGATTATATGGTGGCACAAAAGCTAATGGTAACTGGAATATTTCCTTCAGAACATTATATTAACCATTATGAATTTAAGGATATAAGTCAGGCTTTTGAAGATTCGATTTTAGCGAATAATGTGAAAGCGGTAATAAAAATGAGTTGATTTAAATAGTAACAAAGTTTTAGTTCAACAAATTGGTAAATAATATATGCATATAATTTTCATAACCGGGGGTACTGGTTGCATTGGTTCCGTAACTATTTATAAACTGCTGCAATCTGAGCAAGTTGGGAAAATTGTAGTGGCTGCCAGAACTGGCAATCTGGAGACTTTAAAATTATGGCTGGGAGATGTACTCGATGCCCGTTTGGAGTTTGTTACCCTGGATGTAGCAAATTATGAAGCAATACCTGAAATACTAACAAAGGTTAACCCAACACATATTATACACTTGGGTGCCTATCAGAGCCCGGACTGTTCCAATGCTCATATTCGTGGAATGGAGATAAACACAGGAGGCACCATGGCCCTTTTTGACGCTGCAGAAAAGTTGCCTAACCTTAAGAGGTTTGTATTTGCAAGTTCCGCCGCTGTTTACGGAATAAGAGCTATGTACTCTGATCCTATGATTGGGGAAGACGTACAATTAGCACCGCCAAATCATCACGGGATATGGAAGCTGGCCGGGGAACATCTGGCTCGTTTGTTTTATGAAAATACCCAGGTGCCCACTGTATGCCTGAGAATTAATACAACCTATGGTAAAGGACGGGATAAGGGAAAAACCTCCGCCCCTACAAATGCCTTAAAGGCAATTGCCATGGGATCAGTTACCGGGGAAATAACACCTTTTAAAATGCCTTATGACGGCAGGGAGAATTACCATTTTGTAGAAGATGTTGGAGCCCATTTTGCCGAAAGTACCTTACAGGATTTTGCCGGTTTCGGTGCATTCAATATTAAAGGAAAGACTATAGCTATTGAGAAGTTTTTGAGCATTGTCAAGGAAGAGGCCAATAATCTTGGCATAGGGGAATATGCTGAACTTTCCATTGCAGACGGAGCACCACCAAATTTATTCGCTCACGATTTAAGTCATGAAAAAATTGAAAAGACATTTAATAATTTGCCTTTGACCTCAATTGCCAAAGGGATTCGAATTTCTCTTGAGGAATTCCAGAAAATGGCGCGTAAAGGAGTTTTAAAATATTCAGTAGAAAGCACATGAACACAATGAGAATTGGATTAATTGGAGCAGGTGATATTGCCGATCTGCATGCTGAAGCCATTAATGGGCTTGAGGGTGCGGAGTTAGCAGGACTATGGAACAGGACTCCCGAAAAAGGTAGAGCAAAAGCCAGGCAATACAATTGCAGTTTCTATTCATCCGTAGAGGAGTTGCTTAATGATCCAGAAATAGATGCGGTTTTTATCCTTACCAACATGGAAACGCATTGTGAATATACCGTAAAGGCAGCCATTGCAGGGAAACATATATTGGTTGAAAAACCAGCAGCATCAAATATAGTGGAGTTGGAAAAAATGCAAAAAGCTGTACTGGAGGCTGGTGTAAAATGCATGCCTGTACATAATTACATATATGAATCGGGGATCTTAAGAACCAAATCAATGATTGAGAATGGTAGCCTCGGAGATATCACCCAATTTTATATGATGTATAATATTCACCACGCTGATGATATCAGGGCGCGTTATCCTGGGGTAATCAGGCAGATATTAACTCATCATTGTTATACTATGCTATATCTGGCCGGAAAACCCAAAACCATATCCTGTCTGAAGCATACTGTAGACAGCACTATTGCCCCGCAGGAAAATGTGGCTATGGCCAACATTCTAATGGCGAATGGAACACTAAGCCATTTATCGGCAAGTTTTGCAAATGACGACCATGCCGGGGATCCGTGGACCTGCATAATCAAGGTAATTGGAACAAAAGGAAGTACCAGATATAGCTATCGCGATTGGGTTATTAATGAACGAAATGGGGCGCATTCTCAGACGTATTACAGTTATCCTGAATCTATTAAAAATACGGCTACACATTTTATTGACAAGGTATTGCGAACAGGAGAGAAACCCCTTTCCACATTGGAAGATGCCATTAGTTGTCAAAGAATTATAGAAGCTTGTGAACGTTCTGAAAAAGAAGGGATTCATGTGGAGTTTAAGTAAAAGAACATTTCAATTTTTGATATAAGGTTATTATGAGTACGAAGAAATTAATAGATATAAGAAGAATATACTTATTGCTCATTATAGCACTTATTCTCTCATCCTGTAGTAAAAAAGAGAATTCCCTGGCACTGAATAAGGGAGATCATATTGTCCTTATCGGTAATAATCTGGGTTCCCGAATGATGAATTTTGGTCACTTTGAAACAGAGGTGCAGTTGCGCTACCCGGATAGTTTACTATTCATTCGTAATATGTGTGATGGTGGTAACACTCCCGGATTCAGGCCCCACTCGGCACGAAATTCACCTTGGGCATTTCCCGGCGCTGAAAAATTCCAGACAGAATATGCCCAGAAATCAGGAAGTATAGGGCATTATGAAACACCCGATGAATGGTTAAGCAGGCTTAAAGCAGATATTGTCATAGTATTTTTTGGATATAATGAATCCTTTCAGGGTAAGGAAGGTTTGGAGAATTACAAAGCCGAGTTACATGCTTTTATTCAACATACCAAGAAACAAAAATACAATGGCAACGAACCGCCTCAGCTGGCATTGGTTTCCCCAATTGCGTTTGCAGACTTATCTGCTCAAAAAGACTTACCAGACGGCGTTAATGAAAATCGGAATTTGTCTTTATATACCGAAGCTATGCGGGAAATAGCAAAAGCAGATAGTATTCTATTTGTAGATGCATTTAGTCCAAGTTCGGAATGGTTCAGTAAGGAGGCCGAGCAACTTACTTCAGACGGTTTTCAATTAAATGATTCGGGCTATCAAAAGTTTGCAAAGTTACTGACTGACCAAATATTTGGGAAAAACAAAAGCAAAGCTGAGGAGAATCGCAATTTGGTACATGATGCGGTTATGGATAAAAACTGGTATTGGCACAACGATTATAAAATGCCCAATGGTGTGCATGCCTTTGGTAGGCGTTATGATCCTTTTGGACCTGCAAACTATCCCTTTGAAATAGAAAAAATACGAGAAATGACCGCCATTCGCGATTCAGCAATTTGGGCTGCTTTAAAGGGTAAAAAGACAGGCGTAGCGGCGGCTGACGCAAAAACTAAAAAACTTCCGACTGTAAAAACTAATTATGACCCAGGCCAGGGAGATGTTGAGGCAGGTTATTTGTATGGAAAAGATGCGTTAGACAAGATCAAAGTCGCCAAAGGTTATCAATTGGAATTATTTGCTTCTGAAAAGGAATTTGCTGACCTCGCTAATCCTGTACAGCTATCCTTTGATAACAGGGGAAGACTTTGGGTGGGTGTAATGCCCAGCTATCCGCATTACAGACCAGGTGACAGTAAACCTAATGATAAGCTACTAATTTTAGAAGATACAGATAATGATGGCAAGGCCGATAAGCAAACCACATTTGCGGATGGTCTGCACCTCACAATTGGTTTTGAATTTGCTCCCGAAGGTGTTTACATATCCCAGGGCACCAACCTGGTGTTGTTAAAAGATACGGATGGCGATGACAAGGCAGATGTAAAAGAAATTGTTTTAAGCGGATTTGATGATCACGATACGCACCATACAACAAGTGCGTTCACGGCAGATCCATCCGGAGCTATCTATATGGGAGAAGGTGTATTCTTGCATACTAATGTAGAAACGGCATATGGCCCTGTACGTGCTACCAATGGTGGGTTTTATCGCTACAGCCCGCAAAGGCATCACCTGGAGCGGACTGCACAATTGCCAATTCCTAACCCCTGGGGTATTGCTTTTGATGAATGGGGTCAAAATTTCTTTGCGCATACTTCCGGCCCGGATGTTACCTGGATGATGCCCGGAACTATTAAACCAAGATATGGCCAGGCTTCTCCATTACCTGCAAACCTTATTCAGGAAGAACACCGGGTTCGTCCTACTTCTGGATTGGAATTTATTTCGAGCAGACATTTTCCTGATGAGGTTCAGGGCGATTTGATTATTAATAATACTATCGGATTCCTGGGAACCAAACAGCACACTATGAAAGATGATCCTGAATCATCTGGATATACCAGCAAACATAGACTGGATTTGCTGACATCGGATGATACCAATTTCCGACCGGTGGATATGGAGTTTGCTCCTGACGGATCATTGTATTTAATAGATTGGCATAACGTATTGGTTGGCCATATGCAGCACAATGCCCGTGATCCTTTAAGGGATCATGTTCACGGCAGGATTTATCGGATTACTTATCCATCCCGTCCTTTGGTGGAGCCCGCGAAGATTGTTGATGCAAGCATTGATGAATTGCTGGATAATTTAAAACTTCCCGAATACCGCTCAAGATATCGTACAAAAAGAGAGTTACGTTCAAGGGATAAATCTGAGGTGATGAATAAGTTGCGTGGATGGGTCAATAGATTGGACAGGAATGATGAAAGATATGAACACCATGTATTGGAGGCCTTATGGGTAAGTTGGGGTTTAAACCAAATTGATGATGCTCTTTTAAGGCAACTTTTAAATGCAGAGGATTACAGGGCCAGGGCAGCTGCAGTGAGGGTTTTGAGATATTCTGGTCATCAAGTACCTGACCAGGTGGAACTTTTAATGACTGCGGCTGTTGATGATAATCCACGGGTACGACTGGAGGCCTTTGTGGCGGCTTCATGGTTAGAAAAGGAATCTGGCCTGGCTCTACTAGAAGCTGCAGGCCAAAAACCTCTGGACGATTGGATGAAGCTTCCTTATGAGGCTGCGACGGCACATTTAAATGACCATAATATGGGACAGGACCCGAAAACAAAAGGGATAAAAACGGATCTAGAAGGAAAAGAACGCGAACTCTTTGTTAAAGGGGAAGAGATATACAAAAGAGAAGGATTTTGCATTACCTGCCATCAACCGGATGGAAGAGGTTTAAGTGCATCTCAATTTCCACCTTTGGCCGGGGTTCAATGGGTTACCGGAAGTGAGGAACGTCTTATAAAATTAACACTCAAAGGAATTATGGGCCCCATTGATGTAAAAGGGAAAACATATCCCGGGCAGGTTCCTATGACTCCATTTGGTGGTATGTTAAACGATGAAGAAATAGCCGCAGTACTCACTTTTGTTAGAAATGCTTTCGGCAATAAAGCACCTGCCATTTTAGCCGAAAAAGTCAAGGAAGTACGAGGTGATATTAAGGATAAAGAAGGTTTTTACTCAGCGGAAGAACTTTTACAAGAACATCCAATGAATTAAATAGCTGCTTTAAATTCAAAGATTTTGTCCATTGGCAACCACTTTTCACCAGGTTTAGCGAATGGCAAGGCCTGCTGATAATTCCACATTAAAACCTCCCAATCCTGTACTCTGTCGTTATCGGCATCCATCCTTGCCTTTTTGTCGAATGAAAAATTATCATCTACTTCAATAATCATAAATAAACGATTTCCAACGCGATAGATTTCCATGTAGTTAATACCAGAATTTGAAAGACTTTCTAAGACCTCCGGCCATACATTATTGTGATACTCCTCATACTTAGCAATCAGTGCATCGTCATCTTTAAGATCTAATGCAAGACAATGTTTTCTCATATTTTGATTTTGATTAATTTCATTCAAATTCAGAGCTCTGAATCAAATACCAGTGTATCTAATTCAGATGCCTGCCAAGGCGTAATTTTCCCTTGAGTACGAAATCTTATTCTGCCAACAGTACCATTGGAGATGGCCTCCGCAGAATTCCCCCAGCTATTTCTTATATAGGTAGAAATGGCGGCTATGTCCTCATTCTGTAGTGTTGAGAATGAAGGCATATTGGGTAATATTTCCGGAATCCCATATTCTTTGCCATTTACCACAACCGGTCCTTCCATACCATGCAATAAAATCATGGCAAGTTTTTCTTTATCACCGGTAACCCATTCAGAACTTTTTAATGGTGGCGCAAATCTGGCCATACCTTCTCCCTGAGTACCATGGCAATTGGCGCAAAGGTTTAAAAAATTTTGTCTTCCGGTAGCCATAACCAACGGATCAACTTCAATTGAATTCTGTTTGTTTTCAGCCACTTCAATTGGTTTGCCCGGCCAGATAAATAATTTTTCTAAGTTGGCCAACATATTTTCATCTGTCTTTTCAGAGGTTTTTAGGTTTTGGAAAACAGGAGGTGCATGTGTAAGTTCAATTTTGGCATTATCCTGGGAGGACGAACTGTTGAGGATTCCGTTTACAATTGCATTTGTCACCCATTGTGTTTTTTGGTTTTGATACAAATTCAATTTATTCAAAATAGGTAGAATTTCTTCTTCCGCTCCCTTTGTTGCAACTGCGGCAACCAGCATTTCAAGAAATATTTCGCGATTCTGATCATAGGTATACCATTCCTCGTCTGACATTAGGTTGTTGAAAAATGCAGCTTCTCTATTTTCCATACTACTCATAACAACATCACGGGCAACAGGGTTCTGATTGTATTCTTTAAGGAATTTCTTTGCAATACTAAAGGCATATTCCGGCTCCAATAAATCAGATGTCAATACCATTTGCATCTGAAAAATGGGGTCTGCATGATCATAGGCATCTGAAATAAATTGTTGTATTTCTTCGAGAACCTGTGGTTGTTTATCTGATATCCCAACAGAAAGACGCAAGGCGGCCTGGGCTACTTTTGGATCTGCAGCATGCAGGGTAGAGAGGTAAGGCTTTGAATCTGTATTTCCTAATCCTTCAAGGGTCCATAAGGCGTGAAGTTGTCCTAAAGGATTTTCTGAAGCAAGCATGTTTTCTAATTCAGGAACAATTGTCAGGTCATTACTTTCCACCAGCAAGCGCTGTGCCATATCCCTGGTCCATCCATTAGGATGCTTTAATAGATTAACAAGCTCTGCAGGATTCAATTTGGAAAGATCATCTGCCTTTTCTGTTGTATTTTTTTTTGAAGTTATACGCCATATGCGACCCATATTTATAGGTTTGTCGAGTTTCCGCTTTAAGGTTACTTCCCTCAGATACTCTGTCATGTATGGCCCATGCTGAATTATACCTTTATACATATCCACAACATAGAGTGCTCCATCCGGTCCTGAAGCCAGAGAAATGGGCCTGAAACGCTCGTCTGTTGAAGCAAGAAATTCACGATTCTCATAAACGCCTGAAGCGCTTAACATAAATCCATCTTCAAGTACTGAATTTCTTTTGATCAGGTTACCGGTAGGTTCACAAACAAAGGCATTTCCCAAATATGAATCAGGAAGGACATCCCCTCGGTAGATCAACGGGCCACAAGCCGATGCAAATTCTAGTAATTTCCCCTCTTCATCCAGGGTCCCCGGAACATAACCGCGGTTTACCGCCGTATTACTTCTTATAGGATATATTTTACGGTCGAGTGTCAGACCATGATCTATACCACTGCTACTTTTATGATGTTTATTTCTTTGGAGCGCATTTGGCGGGACAAGATCTGCATGTAATTGGGACCAGTTATAGTTGTAAAACAATCGGCCCGTATTATCATGACATATGCCCCATTGCCCCCTGAATTCGGTTTCTTCTTTAATCCATTTAGAATTTATCTTCCGGTAGCGGCTTTTAGATTTGGCATTGTAATACCAATTGTCCATTCCCCTCCAAAGCGCATTGGCAGAATGTTCAGGCATTCCTTGTCCGCCGTAGGTAGGATCAATCAATGTTTTTGTATCTGCTTTAAAATCCCCATCCGTGTCTTCTGCAAACCAAAGCGGAATATTTTCGGCAACAAGGGCTCCGCCATTGACTACCGCAATGGCTCTTGGAAGCACCAGGCTATCCAAAAATATGATGCTCTTGTCCATTTGTCCGTCCCCGTTATTATCAAATAATACGCTAACTCTTCCTACAGGATCTTTTTCCCCTGTACCATCAATATCGCGCATAAAACCGATCATTTCTACAACCCATAACCTGCCAGCCTCGTCAAAAGAAATTGCCACAGGGTCTTGCACAAGAGGCTCGGCAGCCACAAGTTGAATTTCAAGATCCGGGTCTGCCAGTTCAAAAGCCTGAAGGGCCTGAGAAGGTGATAAGGGAGGAGAAGGTTCTTGTTTACAACTTTGTAGAATTAGCAGTAGCCCTAATAAGAGAAAGAGTGGAAGTACACGAAAGATCAATTCATTTTCTCTAGACATAGCCCTCTAAAATACGAATTTTATGCTTTTAAAAGTACCGATAAATATTTATGGATTTTTTGTATTAAACAATAAAAGTTGCGACGTAAACCAGTAAGGCTGCAAATGAGCCAACTATGAAAGTGCCAAGGGTATATACCCTGTATCCGGTTTTGACATCAATTCCTGAAAATTGTGTAAGGATCCAAAATCCGCTGTCGTTTGCATGTGAAACTACCATTGCGCCGGCACCTATTGCAGCAACAACCAAAGCTTTATCTATCTCCGTTTCAAAACCCATGGAAATCAATAAAGGAGCTATGATTGAAGCCGTTGTTATTAGTGCAACTGTTGATGAGCCTTGAGCTGTTTTAATTGCTGCACATAACATAAAAGGCAACCAAATACCCAGGTTAGCTGTGGAGAGTGTATCTGCCAGGGTAGTGGCAATGCCGCTATTCTGTAAAATAGTTCCAAAGATACCCCCTGCACCGGTAATAAGGATAATGTTGGAGGCATCAGTCAGCGCATTCCCAACCCAACCTGTGGTAGATAGAATAGTCTTATCCCACTTTCTGGGAAGCAAAAAAGCGAATAACATACCAATTATCAAGGCAATTACAGGAGAACCGATAAAGGAAATTAATTTCATCCACACTGTCTCTGCCTGGCCTTCAACCAGATTAAATTCGACAAGAGATTTCCCTACAATTAATAAGATAGGCACTAATATTGGTAAAAATGATTTGAAAGCACCAGGGGCTTGTTTTATTTTTTCCTGAATCTCTTCTTCCGTAATATCCGGATTTGGATCAATATAGTTTCTGGCTCCCATTTTCTTACAATAAAAAATTGCGACTACCAGCGATAAAAGGCCAATAACTAAACCTACCAGCATTACCAGACCCACATCTGCACCAATTATTCCTGCGGCCGCAATAGGGCCCGGGGTAGGAGGTACCAATACATGGGTAATCATAAGACCCAGAATTAAGGCCGTGGCGGTTCCAACAATAGATAAACCGGCCCTTTTAGAAAGACTTTTATTTAATGGGTTCAGAATAATAAATCCACTATCTGCAAATACCGGGATAGAAACCACAAAACCTACTAATGCCATGGCCTCGTGGACACGGTTTTTACCTATTATTTTAAGGATTATTTCAGCCAGTTTATAGGCCCCTCCTGAATGCTCAAGAAAGGCACCAATTATAACACCCAGGACAATGACAACTCCAATTTTTCCTAATGTAATTCCAAACCCGTCATTTATAGATTGTACAATTATATTCAATTCCATACCTGAAAGGAGACCAAAAAAGATGGCGGCACCCAGCAGGGCTAAAAATGGATGAACTTTGAATTTTGCGGTGAGCAATACAATGATTGCCACACTCAAAAGGAGCAATAAAATAGTTGTCATAAATTGATTGGTTTAGTGTGCATCCCGTTTTACTACAGAACTTGATTTTCCTACTAAAAAATCAAAATCTGCCCCTAAGTGGGCCTGTTGCACGGTTCTAGTATATAGGTTGGTATATCCTCTGTTTGCGGGTGGTTGAGGAGGTGTCCAGGACGCCTTTCTTTTTTTCAGTTCAGACTCTTCCACTTCCAAATGTAATTTCCTGTTAGGTACATCAAGGATAATAAAGTCTCCGGTTTTCACCAAGCCCAAAACCCCGCCTATTGATGATTCCGGAGAAACATGTAAAACTACAGTTCCAAAAGCAGTACCACTCATTCTCCCGTCCGAGATTCGTACCATGTCTTTTATCCCTTTTTTTAATAATTTTTCGGGCAAATCCACATTTCCAACTTCCGGCATACCTGGATATCCTACAGGTCCTGCCCCTTTAAGGACAATCACGCTTGTTTCATCTATTTCCAAATCGGGCCTGTCAATATTGGCATGGCAATCCTCAATATCTTCAAAAACTACAGCCATGCCGCGATGTGTCATTAGTTTCGGAGTTGCGGCTGAAGGTTTTATTACAGCCCCATCTTCACATAAGTTGCCATATAATACAGCAATCCCTGCTTCTTCAATAAAGGGTTGGTCAATTGTCGCAATTACCTCATAATTATAACATTCAGCTTTTTTATTATTCTCTCCGATAGGTTTGCCATTAACAGTTATGGCATTATTATGCAGGTGATCTTTCATTTGATTGATGACAACCGGTAAGCCACCAGCATCAAAAAAATCCTCCATCAGGAATTTGCCTGAAGGCATTAGATTTACCAGTAATGGTATTTTACTGCCAAGGGTATCAAATTCCTTTAAATGAAGAGGAACCCCAATTCTTCCCGCAATAGCTTGCAGGTGAATTATAAAATTAGTGGAACCTCCTACAGCAGCATTTAATTTTATGGCATTTTCAAAGGCCTCACGAGTGAGGATTTTAGACAACTTCAGGTCTTCTTTTACCATTTCAACAATTCGCCTGCCAGATAGTTGTGCCATAACTTTCTTTCGGGAGTCTACAGCAGGTATGGCAGCTGCCCCAGGTAACGTTAGTCCAAGAGATTCAACCATGCAAGCCATGGTGGAGGCTGTTCCCATAGTCATACAATGTCCTGCGCTTCGTGCCGAGCATATCTCGGCTTCAATCTGATCTTCCTCTGTAAAACCTTCGTTCTTAATCTTGTCTTTTAAAGTCCATACAAAAGTCCCTGATCCTATTCGTTCTCCTTTGTATTTTCCATTTAACATAGGCCCTCCCGGAACTACAATTGTTGGAAGATCAACACTGCAGGCACCCATTACTGTTGATGGAGTGGTCTTGTCGCATCCTGTTAGAAGTACAACCCCATCAAGAGGGTTTGCACGAATACATTCCTCAGTATCCATACTTGCCAGGTTTCTGAAAAGCATTGCTGTGGGTCGCATTAAAATCTCCCCCATACTGGTGACCGGGAATTCAAAAGGGACACCACCGGCTTCAAGAACCCCCTTTTTAACAAATTCTGCAAAATCTCTTAAATGGCCATTACAGGGAGTTAATTCAGACCAGGTATTACAAATGCCAATGACAGGTCTTCCATTGAAATAATCATTTGGATAGCCCTGATTGCGGAGCCATGACCTGTGAATAAATGCCGATTTTGGATCTCCGGGGTTAAACCAATCCTCACTTCGCAATCTTTTTTGCTTATCTTTTTCCATATAGTGGGTACTTCTTTTATGAGTACGACAAATATTTTTGACTAATAGTATTCATGTATATGGAAATCAAGGTATCATCTTTAATGCATTTAACAAAATGGATTGGGTATTTATTTCCATACCAAGGTCTTTTTTAGTAAATATTTTCAGGTACTGAAAATCTTTTGTTACTTTTAATTAAACGGTTTTATGTTATCATTATAGACCATTTGAGTATGCCTGACAAATTAGTGATTGTGCTTGTTTCATTTGTTTAAGTGAATCGCAGGGCTTCTTTTTTTTGAAGGGATAGGAATAATATTATGGACAATAGATAATTTACTCTTATGAAACGAAGGAGTTTTATTCAAAAAAGCAGTTCAGCGAGTCTATTTGCCCTCTCTATGCCGGCAATTCCCTCTTTTTCCGCTTTAGTTGAAGAAATGCGGTTTGGAATAGCGGAGGCATCTTATGTTCAGCGCAGGTATGCGAAGTTAGAGAGTAATACATATCCGCCCTTCACAGACTCTTTACAAATGATTGAACACTCTGGTTCTGAAGGATTTGGCGGGGTACAGTTTAGCGTAAGTGGCTGGGATGCGGCTTATGCCAAAAAGGTAAAAACAAGAGTTGAAGAATTGGAGCTCTTTCTGGAAGGCCAGATTAGGTTGCCAAATGACGATTCGGATCTTCAAAGGTTCACTGCTGAGGTATCAGCTGCAAAAGCAGCGGGAGTAGATATTCTTAGGACAGCCTGCCTTTCGGGCCGAAGATACGAGACATTTGATACCATGAGTTCTTTTCAGGAATTCAGAACAAAATCAATTAACTCTTTAAAACTGGCAGAACCCGTTGTTCGTAATCATGATGTAAAACTTGCTGTAGAAAACCATAAGGACTGGCGAATTGCTGAAATGATAGAAATATTGAATTTGATTGATAGCGAGTGGGTAGGGGTCAACCTGGATACCGGCAATAACATCTCCCTGCTGGAGGATCCAATGGAGGTAGTGGAAGCACTAGCTCCTTATGCTTTTACCGTTCATTTAAAGGACATGGCTGTTGAGGAATATGAAGATGGATTTTTACTCGCGGAGATAAATTTAGGAGAAGGATTTTTAGATATTGACAAAATGATTACGGTTATCAAAAAGCACAATCCGGAAATCCGGTTTAACCTTGAAATGATCACCAGAGATCCCTTAAAAATCCCATATTTAACTGAGGGTTATTGGGCAACATTTGATCAAATTTCCGGCAATGAATTGGCCGGGTTTCTATATAAAATTAAAAAGGAAAAAAGCGCGTCACCTTTAACTGTGATATCCAAAAATTCAGCAGATGACAAACTGGCTCTGGAATTAAAGAATAATAAAGATTCACTTAAATATGCCAGGCAACGTCTGGGCTTTATTTAAAAAAATAAAATATTAATATATGGCACATACTCGCTTACCCGGAATAGAACAATTTAATATGAAAGGACGAACAGCCATGATTACTGGCGGTTCTAAAGGTCTTGGGCTGGCAATGGCCGCCGGTCTTGCATCTGCAGGTTGTTCAACAGCATTAGTGAATAGAAATTTAGAAGAAGGTATTAGTGCAGCAGAAGAACTTAATAAGGATTTTGGTGTAAAGGCTAAGGCCTATTCTGCGGATGTTACAAATTTAGAACAGGTAGAGGCAGTTGTAAAGGAGATTGAAAATGACTTCGGTAAGATTGATATACTAATTAACAGTGCAGGGATTAATATCAGAGGGGCCATAGATGAATTAAGTCCGGAGGATTTTAACCAGGTGATGAAGGTTAATGTAGAAGGTACCTGGAACACTTCCCGTGCTGTAACTCCACTAATGAAGAAAAATAAGTATGGGAGAATCATTAATATGGCAAGTACACTGGGATTGGTAGGTTTGGCTAATCGTACTCCATATGCAACTAGTAAAGGGGCTGTAGTTCAAATGACCAGGGCACTTGGGTTAGAGTTGGCACCTTTTAATATTACGGTCAATGCCATATGCCCGGGGCCCTTTTTAACAGAAATGAACATCCCTATTGCCAATACGGAAGAGGCAAAGAATTTCATAGTCGGGGCTACAGCGCTTGCCCGCTGGGGGGAATTAAGAGAGATACAGGGCGCTGCCATTTTTTTAGCCAGTGATGCAGGTAGCTACATGGTAGGTTCTATTCTTACCGTAGATGGCGGCTGGACGGCAAAATAATCAGACCTGTATACTCAGAACTAAATTACAGAAACACTTAAGTTTTAATTGTCTTTTTGCTTTTAAGTAACTGATGTTACACAAGGTGTATTTATGACTTATGTCATATTTTACGGAGCTGTCTATAGGTAATTTTACATCATTAAATACAGGTCAAAAATTCCTGTATTCAGAATCTAAAAAGGTAAATAGTCATGAAAAATTTAGTCATATTAGGCGCAGGAACTTCCGGAACTATGATGGCCAATCATTTAATAACCCGTCTGCCTAAAAAAGAGTGGAAGATTTCCATTGTAGATCAATACAAAACCCATTATTACCAGCCTGGATTCTTATTTCTTCCTTTTGATATTTATTCTGAAGACCAAGTAAAAAAAACAGGGAAAAAATTTATCCCCAAAGGGGTGAACTATATACAAAAGAAAATAGAACAAATATATCCCGAAGACAATAAAGTAGCTTTGGAAGATGGAACATTGGATTATGATGTTTTGATAGTAGCCACCGGGTCTAAAATCGCTCCGGATGAAACAGAAGGCCTATTAGGTCCGCTATGGAAAAAGGACATCTTCGATTTTTACACCTATGAAGGTGCTCTTGCTTTACGAAACAAATTACGTGAATGGGATGGTGGTAAATTAGTTATACACATAACCGAAATGCCCATAAAATGCCCTGTAGCACCATTGGAATTTGCATTCTTGGCAGATTCTTATTTCTCCAAAAAAGGAATGCGGGACAAAGTTGAAATTACCTATGTAACCCCGTTATCAGGGGCATTTACCAAACCAACTTGTACAACCGCCCTTAATTATCTTTTGGAAGAAAAAAAAATAAAAATTGAAACTGATTTCGCCATTGAATGTGTGGATAATGAAAAAAGAGCAATAATTGATTATGCAGAAAAAGAAATTCCTTTTGATCTATTGGTCACTGTACCTACAAATATGGGTGATGAAGTAATTGAAAGGTCGGGATTGGGAGATGATTTGAATTTTGTTCCAACCCACAAGCATACGCTGCAGTCAAAAGATCATGAAAATATTTTTGTGATAGGAGATGCTACCAATGTTCCGGCATCTAAGGCAGGTTCTGTAGCCCATTTTCAGGCAGAAACATTAACAGATAATATTATCTTATTTACTAAAGGTTATAAATTAAAAGAAGAATTTGACGGTCATGCCAATTGCTTTATAGAAACTGGAAACAATAAGGCTTTATTGATTGACTTCAATTATGACCAGGAGCCAGTACATGGGACATTCCCTTTTGCTAAAATAGGTCCTCTTAAACTATTAAAAGAAAGTATATTCAATCATTGGGGCAAGCTTGCCTTTAGATGGATTTACTGGAATGTGCTATTGAAAGGAATTGCAATTCCTTTTGTATCAAGAAACATGAGTTTTAAAGGAAAGATTTTTGATATAAAGGCTGAAAAACAACACGTATAAATTAAATTATAAAAATAATAATTATGGATTTAAACATAGCAGGGATCAAATTGGATGTAACGGAAGATGGATATTTAACTGACGTATCTCAATGGAATGAAGAAATTGCTATTGAAATAGCAAAACAAGAAGGTATTGAGTTAACAGATAGACATTGGGAAGTACTTAAATGGATCCAAGAACAAGTTAAAAAAGAAGTGGCCCTCTCGATAAGGGGCATTAAAAAAAGTGGTGTGCTGAATATAAAAGAATTCTACGCACTATTTCCTGGTGGACCTTTAAAAATTTCAACAAAAATTGCGGGTGTACCAAAACCTAAAAGTTGTATTTAAA
>NZ_JBATGR010000012.1:0-3779 GCF_049665975.1 Eudoraea sp. | reverse complement strand
ATCCTATTCCCATTAAACCTGTAATAATAAAGGTAATCCCAAGCCCTCTTAAAGGTGCCGGGACATTTGAGTATCTTATCTTTTCACGAATAGCAGCTATTGCCAAAATGGCCAAAAACCAACCTATTCCGGAGCTAACCCCATAATTAAAAGCCAATCCTAATGTCTCAATCTCCCTCGATTGCATAAACAACGACCCTCCTAAAATAGCACAGTTTACTGCAATTAATGGTAAAAATATACCTAGGGAATTGTATAGGGCAGGTGAAAATTTTTCAACCACAATTTCTACCAACTGTACCATAGTGGCTATAGTTGCAATAAAAAGAATGAATGACAAAAAACTTAAATTGTAATCCGCGTATTCAGGTCCAAGCCATACTAGCGCGCCATCTCTAAGGAGATATTGGTCTAATAACCAATTTAGAGGAACCGTTACGGCAAGAACAAAAATAACTGCAGCTCCCAATCCAACAGCAGTGGCCACTTTTTTGGATACAGCCAAATAAGAACACATCCCTAAAAACACGGCAAAGACCATGTTGTCTATAAAGATGGATTTAAAAAATAATTCAATATGTTCTAACATAATCTTCTCTTAAAAAGTAAATTAGTTTTCCTCTATAAGTGCCCTATTTCTGGAGCGTTGTACCCAGATTATTATGCCAACAACTATTAATGCTGCCGGAGGAATAATCATAAATCCGTTGTTTTCATAACCTGTTGCATATAATCCTGTCCTATTTACAGGATCTCCCAATACCTTAATTCCATACAATGTTCCAGATCCCAATAATTCTCTAAAAAATCCTACGATAATCAAAATTACTCCATATCCCAATGAGTTACCGATCCCATCCAAAAAAGCTTTCCAGGGTCCGTTGCCTAAAGCAAAAGCCTCAAACCTTCCCATTATGATACAATTCGTGATTATCAACCCCACAAAAACCGATAGTGTCTTACTTAATTCATAAGCAAAAGCCTTCAGAACCTGGTCAACAATAATTACCAGTGTTGCCACAACGATCAACTGAACAATAATCCTGATCTTGGTAGGAATAACATTTCGTAAAAGGGAAATAACAACATTCCCTACACCTAAAACAAAAAGTACGGAAATGGCCATAACTACTGACGCCTCCAATTCTGCGGTAATCGCCAGGGCTGAGCATATACCAAGAACCTGAATTGTAATAGGGTTATTATCCGCAAGTGGATCTAAAATAAGGTTTGTGTCTTTCTTTGAAAGTAATGCCATTTTATTTAACTCTAATAGTTTCTAAATAGTCCTTATATAAATTTACGCTTTCCCTAATCATTGCAGAAACACCATTCCCAGTAATCGTAGCTCCTGCCAAGGCATCTACCTCATTATCATCCTTTATTTTGTTCACAGGGTCATTATTTCCTTTTGCTACCGCAATTCCTTTAAACTGATCATTACTTAAAATAGATTCCCCCACAAAATCATCCATAAAATAACGCTGTTTGATATTTGCTCCGAGCCCTGGTGTTTCTGCTTTATGATCAAAGTAAACTCCCTGGACTTCCATATTTTCATTCAGGGCAATAAAACCCCAAATGGCATCCCAAAGTCCTTTACCATACATGGGAATTATAAAAAATTTCGTCCCCTCTTTTTCACCTATAAAAAGCGGGAGCTTCGCAGTTTCACCTTTCTTTATGGCTGCAATTTGCTTCTTAAGGTCAATCAGATATGCCTCGTCATTTTGTGTTATTTTATCTCCACTGATGACTAATTGTTCTGTAATAAACCTTGAAAACTCAGCTTCTACTTTGTCCGTAGGCACAAAATTCACACTGCCCTCGTCTTTATTTTCATTAATACCCATAGCATAGAGAATATTCTGCTGTTTTTCAAATCTCTCATTCTCCTTAATTTTACCGCTCAATGCTGAGGCAAGATATGCCAGTATTGACCCTACAACAATAACCATTATAGCGGCAAAGATTACAGTATAACCATTATTTTCCTTATTAAATGCCATAATTATATTGTTTCTATCTTCAGTTCCTTTGCTTTGTCGTCAGTGCTTTTTGGAAAAATTGTTGCTTGTTTCAAACGCTTCATCCTTCGTCTGATATTACCCCTAACTACATAATGATCAATGGTTGGCGCAAAGACATTCATTAAGAGAATTGCAAGGAATACACCTTCAGGATAAGCCGGGTTAAATACACGTATCATAACCGAAATAAACCCTATCAGGAATCCATAAATCCATTTCCCTCTATTGGTTTGTGATCCTGTTACAGGATCTGTGGCCATATATACAATACCAAATGCCAGGCCACCTACTATTAGGTGTTTCCAAAAATCAAAGCTCATTAATCCATAAAACGTACTTCCCTCACCAATCCAACCTGCTTCAACTATTCCATTAAATATAAGGCCCATAACCAGCGAACCAGCTACCGCACTTACCATGATTCTCCAGCTAGCTATTTTACTGAATATCAGGAAAATACCTCCAAGTAATATTAAAAAAGCAGAGGTCTCCCCTACTGAACCGGGAATAAAACCAAAAAACATATCAGATACTGAATAAGAAAATTCACTCCCGTTGTTCTGAGCTAAATAACCCAGGATAGTTTCTCCTGAAATGGCATCGGCAGTACCCGTACGTTCAACCGCACCATGCACCCATACTTTATCTCCGCTCATCCAGGTAGGGTAAGCAAAAAACAAAAATGCCCTAATGGTAAGCGCAGGATTCAAAATGTTCATTCCTGTACCACCGAAAACTTCTTTACCTATAATAACACCAAATACAACCGCAACGGCTAACATCCAAAGAGGAGTATCAATAGGGACAATTAAGGGAACTAACATACCGGTTACAAGATATCCTTCTTCTACTTCATGACCTTTTATGACCGCAAAAATGAATTCAACCAACAATCCTACACCGTACGAGACAATAACAAGGGGCATAACCTGCACAAATCCTAACCAAAAATTATCCCAGGTCAGAAAATGTTCCATAACCGAAAAATTCTCCGGGAAGCCTCCGATGGCTGAATAATGCTGATAGCCTGTATTGAAAAATGAAAATAATAGAACGGGAATGAGAGCCATTATTACCGTATTCATCGTCCGCTTTAAATCGTCCGTTGCTCTCACATGAGAACCATTATGTGTGGTTTCATCAGGAGAGAACAAAAATGTATGAAAGGCATTAAAAGCTGGGGCCATCTTTTTACCCCTATACCTATGTTTCAAAATATGCAATCTTTTCTTAAAGGTCAATCGTTTATTGCTCATTTTTATCCTATTTCTTTTTGTAATAAATCCAATCCTTCGCGAATTATCTGTTGATGTGGTTGTTTGGAAATACAAATAAATTCAGTCAATGAAAAGTCCTCAGGAATAACCTCATACAAACCAAGTTGTTCCATTTCATCCAAATCTTTAACCATACATGCCTTTAAAAGCTGAAGTGGATAAATGTCGAACGGGAATACTTCTTCATACATCCCGGTAACTACAAATGCCCTGTGTTCTCCATTTGTATTTGTATCGAGATCATATTTCTTGTTGGGCTGCAGCCATGAAAATGTTAGCGCTCTTGTAGCAGATAATTTATCAAATACCGGTTTGTTCCAACCAAAAAATTCGTAATCATCTCCTTCAGGAATAACACTTACTGTATTGTTATAAAAACCGAGAAAACCATCCGGGCTTGTTTTCTTGCCAGTAAGTACATCTCCATTAATCACACGAAATCTTTCATCTTTAACGCCACTGGCATATAAAA
>NZ_JBATGR010000011.1:0-3159 GCF_049665975.1 Eudoraea sp. | reverse complement strand
TAAGTCTTTTGAAATTGATTAGGTTTATCATAATAATGAAAGGAAATAAAATGGACCTTATCTGCAAGAAGTTCTGCTGCCTGGGGAGAAGACCATCCAATGGTCACCGGATGCCCCCTGTCCCATTTTGATATTTGACAGATCATTTCTTCCAGCCAGGCAAGTACCTTATTTTTCCCTCTGGAATCGAAATCCAGATCAGGCTCATTCTTGATATCCCACCCCAGAAGGGCCGGATGCTCTTTCAGCAGTTTCACAAGTGTATCGGCATGGCGGTGGGTCGCTGTCCAATCCGTCAGGTCATAATTTCCATAAAAATCGAATAAGGTCACCAATACCTTAAGATCCATTCTAGCAGCCATATCGAATACTTTCATTAGTTTCGACTGCTTGTCCTCCGTTACTTTCTCTTTCCCAAAGGCCTCATACGGAACAAAAATACGAATGGTATTTAAGCCCATTCCCCGAATCCTGGCAAAATCTTCCTTTATGATTTCTTCATTAAATCCCGAACCAAAAATATTCCAGGGTGTTTGGGCAGGGTAATAATTTAACCCTTTGATGCTTTCAATTTGAGGCGAGCCCAAATCCCGAATCTCTTTTATGGGGCTTGACGGATGCTTATCCTCAACGAGGTGTCTCACGCGCCAAAAGCCATCTTCCAGGAGCATCATTACCTGATACGATTTGATTTCCCTCATGGCATGTAGCATTTCCCCGCCCTGCCATACTTCATGATAACTTTCAACATTATGATCTGAAAAGACAACCAGCGTGCCATCAGTACTATAGAACTCAAGTACGGGATGATGTGCCAGGGTAGTTTCTTCTAGCGTTATTCCGTTGGCCTTGTTTAGTTGGAGCACCTGGTAAAGTTTACTGCGCAGGCTATCTGTATAATAGTCATCCAGGCCATAGGAATCATTACTGGCCATTGCCACGGAACGCACATACCAGGACCGAACGTAATCCCTTTCAATATCGAGCAACGTTTGTTTTTCCATGGGCCTACCCTGGTTCTCCAGAATCGCCCATTCAATTTCCGGCTGATTAGAATCGTCAACCTCTATTCCTGTATGAAGGATGGAGGCCTTATCGGCTCCGGAATTCCAAAATACCCATACCTCGCCCAATCCCCAAAGGATAACGGCATTGAGCCCAACAAAAGAGAGGATCAAAAGGGAGCGATATATGTTTTTATTCCAACTGGTCATCCGTAAATTCTATTAACTCATTATGAACAGTTCCCCCAATGTCTATTTGAAGCCGATATATTCCGGGGCTCTGATGTTCCCATGGAAGCACTATAGTGCAAAAGCCATTGCCAAGAATTCCGGGAATTGTATGTACCCTATTCTCACGACTATTGTACATCTCAATAGCTACAGGCGTACCATCGGGCTGTTGTTGCCCCAAATAACCATATACTGGTCCTATTTGAAGGGTATTTGTTTCTTTAAGGAATTCAACCTCATAAGCGGTTACCGCAGGTTTGAAATCCACAGTTATCTGAGGACTATTTGCAGCGCCAAGAACAAAACCCTGTACCTTCCAGTTTACCGCCCGATCGGGATGTAGCATAAAAGCCCTGGCAACCCCGTTAATGGTATTCCCCTGTGTTTTTAATTTTATTCCTTCGGAAGTGGTGACCATAAAAATTACTGTGGTTCCATCACTGATGCTATTGTCATGGCGATCCCGTATGGTTGAAGTAGAAAAAGTAATGACCTGATTTCCATCGGCATGCGAATGGCTCCTTTCATAGGCAATGGTAAATGGGGTTGCTTGTGACGGATGTATGTCTACTGCCAATTCCCTTGAAGTAATTCCCTGAGATGATGTGTTGATGAACAAACGTGAAGCCTTTTCCCGTGAAGTAATTCTTTGCCATCCAATTAAATGACCGGTTGTTACCTTAAAGGACTCTTTGGTGTCCATAAATTGGGTATGAATAGTCAATTCTGTTCCTTCCGCAACAGGATTGTCATATATATCCGTTGGTACGGCTACCAACATGGTATAATCTTTCTGACCGGCATAGATATTGCGTGGACCGATATAGGTTTCCATCTGTACGCTTGCCTCAGTATTCAATATTTCAATCTTGCCTTTGTCTAAAACTACTTTGTTATGTAATAAATACCAAAGACATGTACCCGATTTCCTTGTAAATTCTGAAGGAAAAGGATAAGACACCTTCCCATCGGAACGAATGCCCTTGACAACAGTTGTTCCCAGTGTATTGCTTACTATCAATAGTGGAATTCCTTTGCCGGAAATGCTAAATTGGAGCGTTACTGGTTTGCCTGCCTTTGTTTTCCGGGGAATTTGAACATGAATAGCAGCAGCAACAGTTTCTTCCTCAACTGAACCTGAACAACCCAGGATAAGAAAACTTATAAAGATGTATAAACACTGTTTCATCTACCTTGGATTTCCAATAAAATGGTTCAATTCTATTTTTATAAATTCAAAACCATCTGTGTGATGGGCTTGCAATAAGGAAGCACCATGGTGCATCTCTTTATTAAATAACTCCTTTGCTTCTATCTCTGTATTGGGGAGCCCGTTCACAAAGCAATTGTTCATATCCCTGGAAATGACCTCAATACCTGATAGATCTGCAAACCGGTATTGAAATGCCTGCTGCCGTTGTATCCGGATACCTTCAGTGATAAAATGGTCATCTAACCATAAAATCTGTTGTTCCTCATTATAGTAAGAAACCAACAGCTGTGGTATGGTAACCTCCTGTATGCCTGCATTGAATAAAATCCCATCCATTTGGTTTTCGTTCAATTGTAATTCCTGCAAAGCCACGTCTTTATAGAGGTCACTTACCGCAACATTTGCAGCACATTGGAGATTGAATTTTACAGGAACGTCTTGAAGTTCTACAGGGGTATACTCATCAGGGTTAAAGGTCTCAGGCATTGAATGGTTGTCCTTTATCCATGCAATCTGTTCAAAATTGATACGGAAAGATGTTACCTCTTTTGGCATCAACTTATGTTTGATATGGTATTTGGCATTATAATCGGTTAATGCATCATCAGTTGCATTGTAAAGGGTTGCTTTGATGGTGACATCGGCGGGGACGCGATCCACATTCTGGAGCTCACCTACAATGACATATTCATTTCCATAGCGTACCAGACT
>NZ_JBATGR010000010.1:0-3824 GCF_049665975.1 Eudoraea sp. | reverse complement strand
TGGTTTCGAGATTACTCATATAGCGGGTACCAGTGCCGGTGCCATAATTGGCGCATTGTATTCAGGGGGCTCAGATTGGAAACAAATCCTGGAATTTATAAAGAAGGTGAATATTTTTAGTTTTAATAACTATGCGGTTGGCAAACCGGGGTTTGTTGATACCGAAAAATTTTATGACAAGTTCTCTGAGTTCTTTCCGTCAGATAATTTTGAGAGTCTTAAAATTCCTTTATTCATCACTGCCACTAATATTCTGGATGGGAGTTTAAAAGTTTTTGCTGAAGGAGAGCTTATAAGGCCAATATTGGCTTCAGCGGCATTTCCAGGTGTTTTTACGCCAGTAAAAATAGCAGATTCGTATTATGTAGATGGAGGAGCCTTAAACAATTTTCCAGTAGATCTGATTAAAAACTATTGTGATCAGATCATTGGGGTCTATGTAAATCCCTTTCTTAAAGTAGGGATAGATCAATTAAAATATTCTTTTAGTGTATTGGAACGTGCCTATAAGATACGCTCGGCGAAAGATTCACTTTCTAAGTTTGGAGATTGCAATCTGGTAATCTCACCCAAAGATTTGATAAATCACAGTACATTTTCCATAACTGATATGGATACCGTATTTGATTTGGGCTATAAGGCTGCCATAGCGGCTATTGAAAATCCTGATAATCTTCTAATATCCAAAAAGATTAGTTTGAAATAAATGGTTAAGTCATTTTTTAAAATTAGGTAAAAAAGAATGCCCTCCATCGAGATCTTCTACTACATGGAAGAGTTAAAGATCTTAGCCTAGACGGAGAGCATTTTAAGCAAATAATGAAATATCAACTAATTTCAATTATTTTTGGTTTTGGCTTTAGAGCCACTTCTTTTTTTGCTAGTTTAAAGCTTAGAATTCCGTCACCGTATTTGGCTTTAATTTCCTCTTCTTTTACATTTTCTGGTAAAAGCAAGGATCTTTCAAAAGCATTATAACTAAATTCTTTTCTGGTGTAATCTTCATCCTTTTCTTCCTTACTGACCTCTTTTTTTGCTGAAATATTAAGGTATCCTTCGTCAATGGTAATTTCAAAATCCTTTTTAGCAAAACCAGGTGCTGCTAATTCAATTTCAAAATGATCTTCTTTCTCCATAATATTTAAAGCAGGTTCTCCAGCTCTGGCATTCCAGAAACGATCGTTTACTAATTCACGATTCCAAAATTTGTCGTCAAAGAAATTCTCCATATCAAAAAAATCGGAGGTAATTAGGTTTCCGAAAGGTCTTGCCCTTTTTTTAAATTTAACTAGTGTCATGATATTATATTTTAGGTTAAACATTAATTGAAATACGAAGTTATAATGGTCATTTCAAATTAGGAATGATTTTGATCAGTCGCCATAAATTTATAAAGGCTTAAAAATCAAAATTATTCCATTTTAAAATGAATTGAATATATTTACAGCCTATGGATTATTTTGTAATTGCCAGTATATTGGTGTTTATTTCTGCATTCTTTGGTTATCTAAATGTAAGATTCATTAAGCTCCCGAATACGATTGGGCTTACAGTTATTACCATAATATTTACGCTGGGAATTTTTGCACTTAGTTATTTTGACGATACCGCATTAAATGCGGAACGTTACATCATTACACATATCGATTTCAAGTCTGTTTTGCTTGATGTTATGCTTAGTTTTTTGCTCTTTGCAGGGGCTCTGCATACCGATTTGCAAAAGCTAAAAGAACTAAAATGGCCTATCCTGGTTTTTGCTACTTTTGGCGTACTCGTATCTACTTTTCTCATAGGAATAGCTGTGTATTTCATGTTACAGCTAATAGGATTAGATGTGCAATTTATTTACTGCCTTCTTTTTGGGGCGCTGATATCACCGACAGATCCTATTGCCGTTTTAGGGATATTAAAAAAAGCTAATGTGCCTAAAAAGCTGGAAATAAAGATTGTGGGGGAATCACTTTTCAACGATGGTGTAGGGGTCGTAATTTTCCTAACGATTTTTGGATTGGCTAATGGTGCTGGTGGAGGCTTTTCTCTCTCAGATATTCTTTCTCTCTTTGTTCATGAGGTTGGCGGCGGATTGCTTCTCGGGGCCTTATTAGGATGGATTACATTTAGGTTAATGAAATCTATAGATGATTATGATATTGAGGTGATTATAACTTTAGCAACGGTAATGACAGGGACTGTTATTGCCCAATATTTACATGTTTATGCACCATTGGCTATGGTGGTTGCAGGATTGATTGTAGGTGGTAATACAGCAAGGCGACAGGCAATGTCTGAACTTACAGAAAGCTATGTGGATAAATTTTGGGAGCTTATAGATATTCTGTTAAACACGATACTCTTTGTTCTTATAGGAATGGAATTATTGGTTTTAGATCTGGAGCCAGAATTTGTGCTGGCCGGGCTCATGGCTATACCCATTGTCTTAATTTGCAGGTATGCCTCTTTGATTATCCCTGTAAATGTGTTTGAAAAGAGTTTAGATTTTGTTCCAAATACCAATCTAATAATGACCTGGGGAGGATTACGTGGTGCAATATCCATAGCACTGGCACTTGGCCTGACCGCAGATATGAATAGGGAATTGTTTTTGGTTATGACCTATGTTGTTGTTATTTTTTCCATAATTGTTCAGGGACTTACCGTGGGAAAGGTGGTTAAAATACTCAGAAGAAAGAATGTTGAAATTTAGCGGTTTATAGCTTTATATTGAGTAAAATAGGGCAGTGGTCAGAACCAAAGAATTCGGGTAGTATCTTTGAAGATTTTACTTTGGGCATTATGGAGTTGCTTATAAGAAAATAATCTATTCGCCATCCCGTATTTCGCTCACGGGCTTTAAAACGATAGCTCCAGTAAGTGTAGGCTATTTCATCCGGGTTAAAATGTCTGAATGAATCTACAAAACCTGAATTAATGATATTGTCCATTCCATCAATTTCTATCTGTGTGTACCCTGCAGTTTTATTATAGTTGGATTTATCATTTTTTAAGTCGATAGGCTGGTGAGCAACGTTAAAATCACCACAAACAATTACCGGTTTTATTTTCTCTTTTTCTTTTAAATATTTAAGAAAGTCTGCATCCCACTGGCTTCGATACGACAATCGGTCTAGTTGCTGGCCCGAATTCGGGACATAAACATTTATTAAATAAAAATCGGCATATTCAGCGCAGATTATTCTTCCTTCCGAATCATGTTCTGATATAGCCATATCCAAACTAACAGCAATAGGGTCAGATTTAGTTAAAATCGCGGTTCCTGAGTATCCTTTTTTTTCTGCGGAATTGCAATAAAGATGATGGTCTTTAAGGGGTAATAAGGCTTTTTCTACTTCAATATCCTGAGCCTTAGTTTCCTGAATACAAAGAATATCAGGGTCCAAATTATTGACAGTTTCAAAAAATTCTTTTTTAACGATGGCACGGATACCATTTACATTCCAGGAAATAATCTTCATTGTTAAGAATTTAATTTTAATAAAAATAACACACTTTATTCAGATAGAAGTATTTAACGGCTACTCTTAAGGACCCGAAACTAAAATGGAATTTAAACGTGTTTTCTTAATGTTCTTCCTTTATAATTTATGGATGATCCCAATAATTTTCCGATATTGCAGCCTCTTTTAGTAGGTGGTTTAATAACGCCCCATTATACTAAAATCTGGAGTGTTAGCTCAGCTGGTTTAGAGCACCGCCTTGACAGGGCGGGGGTCGTTGGTTCGAATCCAATACACTCCACATCAAGCAGAAAATCCACGCAAGTTCGCGTGGATTTTTTATACCTGCTAAACAGGAAACTTGTTCCT
>NZ_JBATGR010000009.1:0-17299 GCF_049665975.1 Eudoraea sp. | reverse complement strand
CTACTGCTTCTTTACTCACAGCTTCTTCGGCTACTGGTTCTTCTTTTACAGCTTCTTCTGCCACTGGCTCTTCTGTTGTAGCTTCTTCAGTAACGGCCTCTTCAGTTACAACAATAGCTTCTTCAGTTATTTCTGCTTCAGCATCTTCATTTAATGCTTCTGCAGCAGCTAAAGCTCGTTTTTCGTTTACTTCTTTTTCAGCTTCTAATGCTTTTGCTCTTGCTTCAGCCTTTTCTTTATCTAATCCGGCCTCTTTATTAGCAATAGCTTTTGCTTTTTCCTCAACCCAGGCATTGAATTTTGCTTCTGCTTGTTCTTCAGTTAAAGCACCTTTTCGAACACCCCCTAATAAGTGATGCTTGTATAAAACACCTTTATAAGATAAAATTCTTCTGGCAGTATCCGAGGGTTGAGCTCCTTTTACAAGCCATTGAACAGAATTATCAATGTTTAATTCAATGGTTGCTGGATTGGTGTTTGGGTTGTAGCTCCCTAACTTTTCAAGAAATTTACCATCTCTTTTTGAGCGTGCATCTGCTGCTACTACCCAATAATATGGTTTTCCTTTTTTTCCGTGTCTTTGTAATCTAATTCTAACTGGCATATCACATTAATTTTGTAGGGTGCCCGACCCTCGATTATTAATTCTTTATTTATTCCCTATAAAATGGGGTGCAAATATAAGTGTTTTCTATAAACCACCAATACTTTTAAACTATTTCCTTTTATTCAATTTCTACCAATTGATCCTGGCCTATTACCAATTTCGATTTGTGTTCAGAAATAAGCGAATTAATGGCTTTAATGATATTTGGATTTTCATTGGCTATATCAAATCGCTCTTCCGGATCAGTACTTAAATTATATAATATGGGAGGGTTATGCACCTCTTTTTTACCAAATTGGCCATATTCACCCTGGGTAATAAAATGTGCTTTGTAATCTCCTAAACGCACGGCATAAAGATCGGTCCCCCTGTAATAAAAAAGTTTTTTCCGTGGACTTGGATTCCCTTTTAGTAAAGTTTCACTTAAATCGTACCCGTCAATTATTCTGTCTCCTGGAATTTTAGCTCCTGCCAAACTGCTAAAAGTAGTAAACAGATCCATAGTAGAACCAAGACCGTTTACCAATCCTGGTTTAATTAAGCCAGGCCCCCAGAAAATTCCTGGTTCCCTCATACCGCCTTCCCATGTTGTTCCTTTTCCCGCTTTTAGAACTCCGGCACTACCCCCATTAAGTTTAAAACTGAGCCAGGGACCATTGTCGGATGTAAAGACAACAATGGTGTTACTTTCAAGGCCTTCTTCCTTTAAAGTGGCTATTATTTTACCAACGCCATGATCAATTTCTTCTAATACATCGCCATATAAACCACGTTTACTTTTGCCTTTGAATTCTTTTGAAACAAATAAAGGAATATGGGGTAAGTTGTGTGCTAAATAGATAAAAAATGGGTTTTGCTTGTTTTTCTTTATAAATGAAATAGTTTCATTGGTATATCTGCTCGTAATTGTATGCTGATTGGCCGGACGTTCAATGATCTTTGTATTGCGCATTAATGGAACATTAAAATGAATTGTTTTAATAGCCTCATTGGGTTGTTTCCAATACTCCCAATAGGGAATATCAACCACCTTGTCCATATCATTGGAATATGGGATTCCATAATAATAATCAAAGCCATTGTTGGTTGGGAGGTATTGCTCCTTATGCCCTAAATGCCATTTTCCTATACAGGCCGTTTTATAACCCACCTGCTTTAGCTGTTCGGCAAGGGTGATTTCTGATGCGGGCAAACCCTTACTGGAATTCGGATAAAGCACTCTTCTTTTATTACTAGACATGCCACTTCTTACTGTTAATCTTCCAGTAAGTAATGCCGCCCTGCTGGGAGTACAGACACTGGCCGCTGCATAAAAATTAGTCCATTTCTGTCCCTCGTAGGCCATCAGGTCCAGGTTAGGCGTTTGAATAGTGGGATGGCCGTAAACCCCGAGATCTCCATAACCAAGATCGTCTGCAAAAATTATGATAAAGTTCGGCGGCCGATTATTCCTAACCTGTGCTATGGCATTTTGTGGCCCTGTTGAACAAACCATAACACTGAAAATCATTAGTAAATTTGACAATTTGACCTTATTATTCATTTTTATTTTGCTTTTGGCAGTTTTAAAGATAAATATCTCGAAAGAACTTAAAAATTAAAATCTGCATTACGTTAATAACTCGTGACAACTCTACCGTTCATGAATTTTGTTTTTGATTATTTTTAGCTACTTTTTTTTATGCTGAAACCAAACTAATATGTACCTCATTTTTGATACTGAAACTACTGGCCTCCCAAAAAGATGGAATGCTCCGGTAAGTGATACAGACAATTGGCCTCGTTGCATTCAAATTGCCTGGCAATTACACGATGCACTGGGAAATTTATTGGACCGGCAGGATTACCTGATTCAGCCTGAAGGCTTCAATATTCCCTATGACGCTGAAAAAATTCACGGGATTTCCACTGAACTAGCCCAGGAGAAAGGAAATCCTTTGGCCGAAGTATTGGAAAAATTTAATGACGCCCTTACTAAAACCAAATTTGTAGTTGGTCAGAATGTTGGTTTTGATATTAATATTATGGGGGCTGAATTTTATCGGGCAGATCTAAAAACCTTGCTAGGAGAATTGCCCGTTCTGGACACATGTACCGAACATACGGCCACGCTTTGTGAACTTCCGGGAGGACGCGGTGGTAAATTTAAGCTTCCTACACTTACTGAGCTTCATCAATATTTGTTTAAAACATCCTTTGCAGAAGCACACAATGCCACAGCAGATGTTGAAGCAACTACCCGTTGTTTTTTGGAACTGGTAAGAAGAAAACAATACACAAAAGGACAATTGGATGTACAACCAGATTATTTTGAAAAATTTACTGAAGCCAACCCACAGGAAATTCAATTAATAGGCTTAAAACATATCAACTTAAAGAAGGTCTCCGAAAAAATAGCCAGGCATCTGAAAAATTTAGATGTAATAGATGTTTCCGAGGAAGACCTGAGCCAAAATATAAAATCACTTGAAGATGCAGAATTTATACATCTGCATAACCACTCTCAGTTTTCGGTGCTGCAGTCTACAATTAAAATAAAGGACCTTGTTGCAAGTGCTTCTGAGAATAAGATGTCTGCTGTAGCAATGACAGATCACGCTAATATGATGGGGGCTTTTCATTTTGTTAAAGAAGTAAAGGCTCATAATAAATTAGTGGAAGAAGCTGCGGCTAAAGAAACAGAAGATGGAGAACCAAGCCCAGTTAATTACATAAAACCCATTATTGGATGCGAATTTTTTGTTTGTGATGACCATACTAATAAAAATTTAAAGGATTATGGGTATCAGATGGTGTTACTGGCGAAAAATAAAAACGGCTATCACAACCTGGCAAAAATGTCTTCTATTGCCTACACGGATGGATTTTACTATGTTCCCAGAATTGATAAAAATATTATAGCCCAATTCAAAGACGATATCATTGTCCTCAGCGGAAACCTTTATGGCGAAGTGGCTTCCAAAATATTAAACATTGGTGAAAACCAGGCTGAGGAGTCTTTACTGTGGTGGAAATCTGTTTTTAAAGACGATTTCTATCTTGAAATAATGAGGCATGGTCAGGAAGATGAAGAAAGAGCTAATAAAGTTTTGGTTGAATTTGCCAAAAAACATCAGGTAAAATTAGTAGCCACGAACAACACTTATTATTGTGCAAAGGAAGATGCAGAGGCTCACGATATTTTATTATGTGTGAAGGATGGTGAAAAACAAGCTACCCCTATTGGCAGGGGACGGGGATACAGGTATGGACTACCCAACCAGGAATACTACTTTAAGAGCGGTGCTGAGATGAAGGAATTGTTTAAAGACCTTCCCGAATCTATTCTGAATATTCAGGAAATAGTAAACAAAATTGAATCTTTTGAACTGGCAAGGGATGTACTCTTACCCGAGTTTGAAATTCCAGGCAAATTCAAGATTAAAGAAGATGAAGCAGATGGTGGAAAACGCGGTGAAAATGCCTACCTCAGACATATCACTTATGAAGGGGCAAAAAAAAGATATACCGAGATTACAGATGAAATTAGGGAGCGTATTGATTTTGAATTAACAACTGTAGAGAACTCTGGCTATCCCGGCTATTTTTTGATTGTTGAGGATTTTATCCGGGAAGCAAGAAAAATGGATGTTTCTGTAGGCCCGGGAAGAGGATCTGCCGCTGGTTCGGTTGTAGCCTATTGTCTTTGGATAACCAATATTGACCCTCTTAAATACGACCTGCTGTTTGAGCGTTTCCTCAACCCTGACAGGGTTTCAATGCCTGATATCGACATTGACTTTGATGATGAAGGCCGGGGAAGAGTTATGGATTATGTCATCAATAAATATGGTGCTAATCAGGTAGCTCAGATTATCACTTATGGAACCATGGCGGCAAAATCTTCTATCAGAGATACGGCAAGAGTTCTTGACCTGCCCTTAAATGATGCGGATCGTATTGCGAAATTGATTCCAAATATGTCCAAATTGAGTAAAATATTTGGAGTACCTGAAGCTGATCTTAAAAAGCGGTTTCGGTCAGATGAGTTGGAAAAAGTGAATAGCCTGCTTAACATTTCCGAAGGAGACGACCTGGAGGCTCAGACGGTGAATATGGCCAGGGTGTTAGAAGGATCTTTGCGTAATACAGGTATCCATGCTTGTGGGGTTATCATTACACCTGATGATATTACCAATTTTGTCCCGGTTGCCACGGCCAAGGATTCTGACCTTTATGTAACCCAGTTCGATAATTCTGTGGTTGAGAATGCAGGCTTATTGAAAATGGATTTCCTGGGTCTGAAAACACTGACCTTAATAAAAGATACCGTTAAAATTGTAAAAGCCAAACACGGTATTCAATTAGACCCGGATGAATTTCCCCTGGATGATACAGCCACTTATGAGCTATTTCAGCGAGGCGATACGGTTGGGATATTTCAATATGAATCTGTGGGAATGCAGAAACACCTGAAAGATCTGAAGCCCTCTGTATTTGATGACTTAATAGCCATGAATGCACTCTACCGTCCGGGACCAATGGAATACATTCCCAGTTTTATAGCTCGGAAGAATGGCGAGGAGGAAATTGCCTATGACCTCCCCGTTATGGAGGAAAACCTTAAAGAAACCTATGGAATAACTGTTTATCAGGAACAGGTGATGTTATTATCACAAAAACTAGCTGGGTTTTCTAAAGGTGACGCCGATGTACTTAGAAAAGCAATGGGTAAAAAAATATTTGCCCTGCTTCAAAAACTTAAGCCACAGTTTCTTGACGGGGGTGAAAAAAATGGCCATCCAAGAGAAATTTTAGAGAAGATCTGGAAAGACTGGGAAGCTTTTGCTTCCTATGCATTTAACAAAAGTCATTCTACCTGCTATGCGTATATCGCCTATCAAACAGCCTATTTAAAGGCGCACTACCCCGCTGAATATATGGCTGCCGTTTTGTCTAACAATATGAACGACATTAAGCAGGTTACATTTTTTATGGAGGAATGTAAGCGAATGGGGCTGGAAGTTTTGGGTCCTGATGTAAACGAATCCTATTATAAATTTGCGGTGAATAAGGATAATGCAGTTCGTTTTGGCATGGGCGCTATAAAAGGGGTAGGACGTTCAGCAGTAGAGACCATTGTGGAAAACCGGAAGGAGAACGGGTCCTTTAAATCGGTTTTTGATTTAGCCAAACGTATAGATTTAAGAGCAGCCAATAAAAAATCCTTTGAAAATCTTGCTCTGGCCGGCGGGTTCGATTCATTTGGAGACACGCACAGAGCACAATATTTTCACAAAGAAGGCGATGGCAGTACCTTCCTGGAAATGGTTATAAAATACGGCTCCAAATTTCAGGAAAGCGAAAACTCATCTCAGGTAAGCTTATTTGGTGATACCAGTGAAGTGCAGATTCCAGAACCTGAAGTACCTCCCTGTGCAGAATGGGGTACCATGGAAAAACTCAGAAGAGAAAAAGAAGTGGTCGGTATTTATATCTCCGGGCATCCACTAGATGATTTCAGAACGGAGATTAATTCCTTTTGTAATGCCAATGTTTCTTTCTTTAATAATTTGGAAGACCACATAAACAGAGAGCTCTCATTTGCCGGAGTTATCACTGATGTACAACACAGAGTATCTAAAAATGGCAAGGGATGGGCCTTATTTACCATGGAGGATTATACAGACACCTTTGAGTTTCGCATTTTTGGAGAAGAATATTTGAAATTCCGACACTTTTTTATGATAAATTCGTTTGTCTTTGTAAAAGTATTTGTCCGGGAAGGATGGACAAACCGCGAAACCGGTAAAAAAGGGGATGCACGGCTACAGTTTGTCAATTTTATGTTGTTGCAGGAAACCATGGGAAATTTTGCTAAAAAATTGACCATAAAATTGAATATAGACCAGATTAAAGAAGCAAGTATTCACGAGTTAAAAGATACTCTTATCTCCTATAAAGGAAAGCATCCGTTAAATTTTGTTATTTACGAAATGAATGAAGAAATCAAAGTAAACCTATCCAGTAGAAAACAAAAAGTAGAGATCACCAGTGACCTATTGCATACGTTGGAAGAAAAGGAAGTACACTATAAATTGAATTAAATAAGCTTTTTCAATAAGGCAATAAGAAAAACGTATACTAATTGAGTAATGAAAGAGTCGAATAATTGACTAAATTTGCGTAATAATAAATAAAAACGATATGGCTTTAGAGATAACTGATGCTACTTTTGACGAGGTAGTTTTAAAAAGTGATAAACCCGTAGTGGTGGATTTTTGGGCAGCATGGTGCGGACCCTGCAGAATGGTAGGACCTATTATAGATGAGGTAAGTACTGAATATGAAGGTAAGGCCGTAGTAGGAAAAGTTGATGTTGATACCAATCAGGAATTTGCCGCAAAATACGGAGTGCGAAATATTCCAACGGTTCTTGTATTTAAGGATGGTGAAATTGTGACAAGACAGGTTGGAGTATCTCCAAAAAAAGTATATACCGATGCAATTGAAGCGGTACTTTAATTAAATAAGAATCTTCTATTTTAAAAAAGGTTTAGCATTTGCTAAACCTTTTTTAGTTTATCTTGGTCCTATGGATCTGCGGTCAGAATTACATAGAGCTCCCTTATTTCAAAACCTTGAATTATTGGCGAACCAGATAGTTGAAGGCTTTATCAGCGGAATCCATAAAAGCCCCTTTCACGGGTTTTCCGCAGAATTTGCCGAACACAAAATATATAATACCGGAGAGAGCACAAAGCACATAGATTGGAAGTTGTTTGCAAAGACAGACAAGCTTTATACCAAAAGATATGAGGAAGAAACCAATCTTAGGTGCCATATGATATTGGATAATTCGGCTTCAATGTACTATCCTGAAATACAGAAGCTTTCCATTAATCATTTAAATAAAATAGGCTTTGGGGTACTTGCCATTGCGGCTTTAATGAACATTCTTAAAAAACAGCGCGATGCCGTGGGCTTAAGTGTGTTTTCTGATTCCTATAGCTTTTACGCTTCTGAGAAAGGGAGTGAAAGGCATCACCAAATGTTACTTGCCAGACTAAGTGAAATAAGCCTGGATAGAAAGCCCGCTAAACAAACGGAGATATATGCCTATTTGCATCAGATAGCCGAGAAGATTAAAAGACGAAGTCTTGTATTTCTTTTTACAGATATGTTCCAGACCTCGACCTCAGATGACACCCTTTTTGATGCACTGCGGCATTTAAAATATAATAAACACGAAGTAGTCTTATTCCATTTGCTTGATAGTGATACCGAATTGCATTTTAACTTTGAGAATACGCCCAAAAGATTTATAGATGTGGAAACTGGAAACCATATTGACCTTTATGCAGATACCATCAAAGAAGCCTATGAAAGTGGGGTTGGCGAATATTTATCTGACTTAAAACTAAAATGCGCCCAATATCGCATAAAATATGTTGAGGTGGATATCAGAGAACCCTTTACCAAGGTATTGAATACTTTTATGATTGAGCGCCAGAATTTTTTATAGCCCAAACGGAATTTTAAAAAAATTGTTTGTGGAATTCATTTAGCAACGTATATTTGCACACGCTAAACGCCACGGTCCGGTAGTTCAGTTGGTTAGAATACCTGCCTGTCACGCAGGGGGTCGCGGGTTCGAGTCCCGTCCGGACCGCCACAAGGTAAACCCTTCATACATAGTATGAGGGGTTTTTTTAAAAACGACTTGTCATAAACTAAGGGTTTTCAAATAGCTCTCCATCAACCGAAGGTATTTATCTACTTCAGACAATGCTTTTGTTCTTTCTTTTTCGTTCACCGCACTCTTTGCCCGCAAACTGTTGACCTTGGCACGTACATTGGCGCGATAAGCCTTGTAAAAAACAAAAAGATGGTGTTCTTTCGACGATTTCATTGAGGAGAAAAATTGATTGTAATATTCAAGAAATAGCTCGGATAAATCTTTTTTTCCAAATGCATCGAGGTCCATACAAAGGAAGGCAACTTCGTTCAAAACATCAATTTGCCTGTAATCATCATTGAATTCAATACAATCGAAAGGCTGAGGCGATGGTAATAAAAAAATATTCCTGGAATGAAGGTCTCCATGGCAATCCCTGAAGAAACCGGCCCTGAGTCTACCTGTAAGCAACTCCTTGTTTTTCTCAAGAAAAGTGTTTGAGATTTTTATCGCATTGTCAATAATAGTTAGATATTTGCCGCCACCTGATTGCGCTGCCAGATATTTCTTTTCCGCTTCCAAATCGTTAAATTTTTCCTGAATATCCAGCACGTCTTTTTGATGGATTATAGTAGTACTCTCATGAAAGAGGGCTATTTTTTTGGCTAGGTTTTGAATGTCGGATTTCGTTACTTTTTTTTGAACCAAAAGCTGGTCCATTTGTTTAGTCCTATCCATTTTAAGCATCCTCACGGCGTAGTCGATTACCGTTCCCACTTTTCCTCCGATTTTATAATGGTCATTCAATTTGTTTATCGGAACTACATCTAGGTAGATGCCATTGGTTAGCCGCTTGTTCAATTCAATTTCCCTTTTGCAATATTTTTTACGCTTTTCAAGGGTAGAAAAATCAAGAAATGAATATTTAATTGGCTTTTTGATTTTGTAAACGAATCGGTGGCAAATAAACACCCATGATATGTGGGTTTCAATCAATTCTCTTTCTGTTGAAACTTCCGGAAAATCTCCTTCTAAGAGCAAGCTATTTATCTGTTCCTTTATCATTCTTCCAACCTAGGTATTGCGTAGCTTTTAGCAACATTTCTTCAATGTTATTATTCGTCGATTCCAACACCAAATGGTGCTCGTTAAATGGTTCCCATTGTTGCTGGATTAGTTTATACACTTCAAAATCAGCTTCGCTATAAGGCCTGCTTTTTTTTAATCGCTCTTTGATAGTACTTTCGACCGATTGTAATCCAATATAAAAAATCTCGCCCTGATCTGATAATTGCTTCATAAAAGTATCTCTGGTTTCTTTTTTATGGAATGTGGCATCGAGTACCAGATTTTGACCCTTGGCTATTGCTTCTTTCGTCTTGGCGAGCATGGTATCATAAACCACTTTTTTCTCATTATAGGAATATGTTCTATGTGCAAATAACTCCTTCCTTAACTTATCACTATTCAGATAACTGGCATCTATCATTTTTGCAAGTCTTGAAGCAAAATAACTCTTGCCCGTACCTGGCAAGCCAAAAACCAATACAATCATCCTGTTTACTCTTTTAGAGTACTAAGTTAAACCGGCGATTTCAGAAGTTTGATGATTTATATCATAAGCCACATTGCACATAGCTGATACATTTATCGTCATATTTTAAAGAGAATAAATCAATGAAACAATTAAATTAAAAAGTCTCTTTTTGCTTTTAATTCTTCCTTATTTTTTTCTCCGGTATCCCTTTCTTATTAATTGTGACAGGAAGTTTTGATTTGTTGTGGCCAAAAATTAAACCCACTGGAGATATGGTATACATTAGTTATGCCTTATTAGTAGGAATTCTTTTTATTATTCTGTTTTTATTCATGACTTATCTTATCTCGTATTTGACCAGATTTCGGTGAATGTTTAGGTGTTTAACTTAGAATGATGAGATTAAAAATAAAACATAGGTAGAAGGTGATAAATAAATCTATCAGCCAACACAGTTCGCGATGGGTGGTTGATTTGAATGGCCACCTCCCAGGCCGCTTTTGATCCACTGAAGTTTTAATGGAAGTGGAGAGAAAGCAATTCTGTCCGGACTACCTTGAACTTATTAACATTAAAAAAATTGGAGTAGGCTTTTCTTTCAATTCAGTTTTTATCCCTAAGTTTATTAAAAGAAAATTGGAATATGAAAGCGGCAGTTACCCTAAAATCTGGCGAACCGGAAGTTATTCAAATTCAGGAGAAGCCTGTCCCGGAAGCGAAAAACGGTTGGGTTTTAATAAAGATAAAAGCTTTTGGTTTAAACAGATCTGAATTATTTACCCGCCAGGGACATTCTCCGAATGTTCAGTTTCCAAGAATCCAGGGGATAGAATGCGTGGGAACGGTAGAGGAAGACCCGTCCGGCACCTATCATAAAGGCCAGAAAGTCGCTGCTATTATGGGCGGCATGGGAAGGGATTTTGATGGAGGTTATTCGGAGTATACTCTGGTGCCTTTAAAAATAGTATTTCCTTTTAAAAGCAATTTGCCATGGAGTACCCTTGGAGCCATCCCCGAAATGTTTCAAACTGTTTCAGGATCTTTAACTCAGGCATTAGAGGTCAGGTCTGGCGAAACCTTACTTATCAGAGGTGGAACATCTTCTATAGGAATGCTCTCCTGCCAGTTGGCAAAACATTTGGGGTTGACCGTTATATCTACCACCAGAAACGAGTCGAAGAAGGAGTTCTTAATAGAAAATGGGGCGGATTATGTCCTTATTGATAATGGAACGGTTGCAGAGGAACTTAAAGAATTGTTCCCTGATGGCGTAAACAAGGTGTTGGAATTAATTGGTATAAAAACATTAAAGGACTCTTTAAAGTGCATAAAACGAAGGGGGATAGTATGTATGACCGGAATACTGGGTGGCGAATGGACGCTTAAAGAATTCACACCCATGGGGGACATCCCTTCTTTGGGGCGACTGACGGTTTATATGGGAGACGCAGCGAATTTAAAGAAAGACTTATTACAAGATTTTATTGATGCAGTTGCCGATGGGGAAATAACCCTTAACATTGACAAGGTTTTCCGTCTCGATCAAATAGTGGAAGCCCACGCCTATATGGAAAGTAATTCAGCCAAAGGGAAACTTGTGGTGGAATTGTAGGTGCTGACTCATACTTGGGGGACCAAACATTCACTTGTAAGGCTTTTTTAAATAACTTGCATTGAAATATTATAAGCTTAAAACATGAAAAAAGCCAGCTCTTCGCAAGCCGCAATAAAAACAGGATTAGCCCCTGGTACGATCGTTTATGTTGGGAATAAAGCCAAAAAAGATTTGTTTATGGATGTCTTTGATTATAACAAGGATAGTCTCGCCGAAAAACAACTTAAAAATATAGAAGAAGCCTTTACCTATGAAAATAAGGAGACTATAACCTGGATCAATGTCAACGGGCTTAATCACGTTAATGAAATTGAAAAATTGGGGAAAGATTTTGAGCTGCATCCGCTAATCTTAGAAGATATTGCTAATACAAAGCAAAGGCCCAAACTGGAGGAGCATGAGGAATATATTTTCGTAGTGTTAAAAATGCTTTATTTTGATAAGGATCAGAATCTAAAATTTGAAAATATAAGTTTCATTCAGGGTTCCAATTATGTATTGTCTTTTCAGGAAGCGGATGGTGATGTTTTTGATTCGGTCAGGGAGCGATTGCGGAACAGCAAAGGCCGGGTTAGGAGCCAGGGTGCAGACTTCTTGCTTTACGTACTTATGGATGCCATAGTGGATAATTATTTTAATCTCATGGAGGTGATGGGTGAAAAAATAGAAGAATTGGAGGAAAATCTATTTGAAGAAAAGTCAAATAATGATCTGATTCAGGAAATTCACAACCTTAAAAGGGAAATACTAAAAATACGACGAGCAGTTTATCCACTTAGAGAAGTCGTAAACCGCATGGATAAAGTTGAGGCCTCACTTGTTACTGAAAAAACGCAATTGTATTTAAGAGATTTGTATGATCATGTTATTCAGGTCTCGGAAAGTATAGATATTCAGAGAGAATTGATCTGGAGTTTGATGGATATGTACATGACTACCATTAGCAACCGGATGAACGAAGTAATGAAAGTGCTTACCATTATGGCTACGATCTTTATCCCGCTTACCTTTATAGCCGGAGTCTATGGAATGAATTTCGAAAACATTCCAGAGCTTAAATTTCAATACGGGTATTTTGTACTCTGGGGGGTTATGGTTGTGGTATTTTTAGGTATGCTATACTACTTTAAACGTAGAGAGTGGCTTTAAAATGAAGCTACGAATCCAATAAATTATTCAATCAATAGAGCCCTGCTAACTTATCTTTCTTTTTCTTCTTCTTAGCAGACTTTTTTCTTTTAACATAGTATTTCCCCTCCTTTTTGGAAAATAATTCAATACTAACCCCAACGGTTACCCCTCCTAGGACCGTTGCTGCCAAATCGCCATTATCCCATTTACCTCCATTACCTTTATCAATAGCCTCCTTTGCTAAGCCCGCTAAAAGACTGGCTGCAACAGAGCTGGTAACAGTCCAAAAACGATTCCTGTTAGTTATTTTTGAAGCTATTAAAGCACCGGCTGCCCCTGAAAAAGCACCGGCAGCAAAATGAAGGGCCTTATCTTCCTCAACTTGTCCCTGTAAAGAAAATTGGACAAAAAACAACAGGACTAATATTTTAGTGCAAAATCGCTGCATCGGACTAAAATAAGAATATATTTTCAAAAAATGTTACCCACTCTCACAATGCGCAAGTCTGCAAACCAATTATAAGTATAATTCTGGCAATAATCTTTTTTGTTAGGCCCTTTCCTTCAAACTTTTCCCTACTTTTAATGGTCGAAAACTTAATTAATTATGAAGATCAATTCCTTAAATTCTTTAATTCTTATTTCACTGGTATTTTTAGGCTGTAAGGATAGTACCAATAAAAAACCAGGGATGGTAGAAGAAAAATTCTCCTATGTTAATGTAATAAATCCCGATGATTTTAAAGCGGTTATTGATGGTGATAGCATCAGCCTGTATACTCTAACGAATAAAAATGGGCTAAAAGCCGATTTTACAAATTACGGACAACGATTAATTGCTTTAAATGTCCCGGATAAAAATGGAAAAATGGGAGATGTTGTTCTGGGACTTTCCACACTGGACGACTATATGAATGGCCCTAAAAATAACTTTGGAGCTGTAATAGGCCGATATGGAAATCGGATTGCAAAAGGTAAATTTTCTATTAAAAAAACAAAGTACAAACTGGCAAAAAACAATGGGGATAACCATTTGCACGGAGGAACCATTGGTTTTGATGCTGTGATCTGGAAAGCAAGACAAACCGCATCAAACCAAATTGAATTTACGCGAGTTTCACCTCATATGGAGGAAGGCTATCCGGGTAACCTGGAAGTAAAGGTTACCTATATTCTTTCCGACAAAAATGAATTAAAAATCAGCTACGAGGCCGTTACAGATAAAACCACTATTATTAATTTAACCAACCATTCCTATTTTAACCTTAAAGGTGAAGGCAAGGGGGATGTTAATGATCATGTAATGATGATCAACGCCTCTGCGTATACCCCTGTGGATGCCGGTCTTATCCCGATTGGTACGATTGACAGTGTTAAAGGAACTCCCTTTGATTTTACAAGGCCGAAAACAATTCGCAAAGATTTGGATAGTAATCATGCACAAATGGTCATAGGAGGAGGCTATGACCACAATTTTGTGCTGAACCAATCTCCTAAAAATAGTGAAGGGCTTGTCCTCGCAGCCAGAGTTACAGAACCCACAAGCGGCAGAATAATGGAAGTATATACCTCCGAACCGGGGGTTCAACTTTATGGTGGCAACTTTTTAAATGGGAGCAGTATTGGTAAAAGTGGAAAACCTTATTTGAAAAGAAATGCTTTTTGCCTGGAAACACAACATTTCCCGGATTCTCCAAACCAGAAAAGCTTTCCGAGCACCTTATTAGAACCGGGAGATAAATACAAATCCACCACTGTTTATAAATTTGATGTGTCAAAATAAGTAATTTTATATTTTACAACTAATCCCTGATAATTATGCAAGTACAATGGAAGGGTGTTATGCCCGCTGTAACTACCAAATTCACAGAGGCCGATACTCTGGACTTAAAGATGTTTGAGGTAAACATAAATGCGCAGATCCAGGCGGGTGTTAGCGGAATTATCCTGGGAGGCACACTGGGAGAAGCCAGTACACTTTCAGATGAAGAAAAGAGGATCCTTATTGAGACTACTGTTGGCATTGTAGATGGGAAAATTCCTGTTATTATAAACATTGCAGAACAATCCACTAAAGGTGCTATTAAGGCTGTAAATAATGCTGCAAAGTACGGTGCGAGAGGACTTATGATGTTACCCCCAATGCGCTATAAAGCAAATGATTTTGAAACAGTTACTTATTTTAAAGCCATTGCCCAAAGCACTGACCTGCCAATCATGATCTACAATAATCCGGTAGATTATGGAATTGAAGTAACCCTGGATATGTTTGAAGAAATGTTGCAATGCGACAACATACTGGCGGTAAAAGAATCTACCCGTGATATTTCTAATATTACCCGGATAAAAAACAGATTTGGAGATCGGTTAAAAGCACTTACAGGAGTAGATACCCTTGGGCTTGAAAGTTTATTAATGGGGGCCGATGGCTGGGTAGCCGGCCTCGTCTGTGCCTTTCCTATGGAAACCGTTGCCATTTATGAACTGGCAAAAGCTGGCAGAACTACCGAAGCCCTGGAATTATACCGCTGGTTTTTACCACTATTGGAACCGGATATAAGTCCACAACTGGTGCAGAATATTAAATTGGCTGAGGTTGCCACAGGAATAGGCACAGAAAATGTACGGGCCCCCAGGTTGCCATTGCATGGAAACGAACGCAAAAGGGTTTTAAAAATTATTAAAGAAGGAATGCGCACCAGGCCCTCATTACCAGATTATAAAGCCTTGAAAAAATCAACTTACCATACGGCATAACGAACAAAACTATGATCACAGGAAAAAATTATATCGGAAATAATCTATCTGCCAATGGCAGTAAGACCTATAAAACTTTTAACCCCAAATTAAATCTGGAGAACGAATGGGCTTTTTATGAAGCCACGGAAGAAGAGCTGAATGAAGCCGCAAAATTGGCCTCAGAAGCTTTTGAAAGTTATAGGAATTTCACAGCTGAACGTAAGGCTGGCTTTTTAAGAGTTATTGCTGATGAGATAGAAGCCCTGGGTGATTTACTAATCGAAACCTATTGCCTGGAAAGTGGTCTACCCGAAGGTAGGGCGAAAGGGGAACGCGGGCGCACTATAGGGCAGTTGCGTACCTTTGCCAGTACTTTGGAGGATGGTTCCTGGGTAGAGGCCAGTATAGACACGGCCCTGCCAGACAGGACTCCTGTACCAAAACCCGATATAAGAAAGATGCTTTTTCCTATGGGACCTGTTGCTGTATTTGGCTCCAGTAATTTTCCACTAGCTTATTCCACCGCAGGTGGCGATACTGCCAGTGCACTAGCAGCTGGTTGTCCGGTTATTGTAAAGAGCCATCCCATGCATGCAGGAACCGGGGAACTGGTAGCCTCAGCCATTCAAAAAGCAGCAAAAAAAACAGATATGCCTAATGGGGTATTTTCCAACTTGAATAGCAGCGGAATAGAAGTGGGTCAGCAACTGGTTCAACATCCGGTGATAAAAGCGGTTGGATTTACCGGAAGTATCAGGGGTGGAACTGCCTTGTATAAATTAGCCAATGAACGTCCGGAACCAATTCCAGTTTTCGCAGAAATGGGCAGCATTAACCCGGTGGTTATATTGCCTTCTGCCCTGGAACAAAAGGGCAGTTATTGGGCAGAACAATACGCGGGATCCATTATGCTGGGCGCAGGACAATTTTGTACCAATCCCGGACTTATTTTAGGCCTGAAAAGTGAAACTCTGGATACCTTTATCAGTTCCCTGGGGAAAGAAATTGCGAAGTTGGAACCCAGTTGTATGCTACATCCAAATATTTATAACAATTACGAAAAAGGGAAGCAAACGGCAGCTTCCCAGGCAGGTACCAGCCCAATAGTAAATTTTGAAAAAGACGCACAGCCCTATTTTGCCCAACAACTTGTGCTTACAACCGAAGGGAAAAATTTTCTGGAGAACCCTAAACTACACCAGGAAGTATTTGGCCCCTTTTCAATTGTTGTTCAATGCGAGGATACTGATGAACTCACTGCCATCCTTCACCATTTGGAAGGTCAGCTTACCGGCACCATTTTGGGTAGCGTGCGGGAAGTAGGTGAACATGCAAATGTGGTGTCTGCCCTCGGAAGTCGGGTTGGCCGGATTATTTTTAACGGTGTTCCTACCGGGGTGGAAGTTTGCCCCTCTATGGTGCATGGCGGTCCTTTCCCTGCCTCAACAGATAGTAGGTTTACGGCAGTGGGCCCTTATGCAATAAAACGTTGGGTAAGGCCGGTGGCCTTTCAGAACTGGCCCCGGGATTTTCTCCCGGATGCTCTTAAAGATGAGAATCCGCGGCAAATTTTACGATTGGTAAATGGGGTTTATACGGATGCAGCGATTTAACAGACCATAGGCCAATGGCTACAACTACCTTTAATTGTATTGATGCTCATACTTGCGGTAATCCGGTAAGGTTAGTGGCAAAGGGCGGCCCGGATTTGAAGGGCCGGAACATGAGCGAAATGCGAATGCACTTTTTGGAGTCTTTTGACTGGATTCGTAAGGGTCTTATGTTTGAACCTCGCGGCCATGATATGATGAGCGGTAGTATTTTTTACCCTCCTGCAGATCCTGTAAACGACCTGGGTATCCTATTTATTGAAACCAGTGGCTGTTTGCCTATGTGCGGACATGGCACTATTGGTTCCATAACCATTGGAATTGAAGAAGGCCTAATACACCCTAAAATTCCCGGAAAAATTCGTTTGGAAACCCCTGCAGGTTTGGTTGAAGTTGAATATCA
>NZ_JBATGR010000008.1:0-1600 GCF_049665975.1 Eudoraea sp. | reverse complement strand
ACTTCTTGTACCTATCGTAATTATCAGGATCATAATAAAGTACCCCTTTGTCTCCTTTACTTCTGGCCAGTTGAAGCCTGGCACCAGGAGCATCAGATCTGCTGCTCCAAACAGATTGTTTAGAACTTCCTGAAATTACATAGGTACCATCTTCATTTACCGGCTCACCGGACTTAATTAAGATTAGTTTACCAGATACATCCAGGCCTTGATAGTCGGAGTAACCTTTATCTTCGATCCCGTAGCCGACATAAATAATTTCGTCAAAATTTCCTGCACTTGGTGCAAATGTTAAAAAGTCGGTTCCTAACTCATACTCCGTTTCTCCTGCCATTATTGAGCCCATGGGAACCTTAGGGAATTCTAGCGGCACTTTCTGCAAATAACTGCCATCTTCTTTAGCCGGGGGAATTTCCATGGCCTCATAATTTGTTTTAAGATAATCTACCGCTTTTTTTTGTCCGGGTTTCCCCGTTTCCCTACCCTCAAATTCATTTGAAGCATAGATATATAAATGTTCCTTAAGTTCTTTTTCTGTAATAGTTACGGCAAAGGCCTGGGGATCTGCTATTACCTCTGTCTGTGCAACACTTGTTTGTTCCCCGACTGTTTTCTGAGAAGAGTTACAGGCCACAAAAAGTGCAGAGACAATAAAAAGTATATTTTTCATAGTATTATTTTGCCGTATGTAATAAAATTCCACAAAAATAGTGAAAAGTAAGTGAATTGTAAGAACGATCACACTTGACTAATTATTTGAATCTCAGCCGTATAAAAAAAGCCGGTTACCGCATACCCATATTGCAAAACGAAGCTGGTTAGAAATTAATACTGAAAAATTAAATGTTGGCAGGTGTATTGTTAGATTTAAGCCATGAATTTTCAAGATTAAAACATAGAAATGTTCTTGCTGGATTCAGGTATTGTTGAATACAAATACTACTATTATCATACTTTTGTATATCATTTTAAAAAAAAACTTTAGTACTTTTGATTTCTGAGTTTTCCTTTTAAATTATTTAATTAATATTATCAAAACCGGGTTATGAAATTAGCATATTATACATATTTATTGATTTTTAGTTTTTTCTTGTTTGGCACAAATTTTAATTCGTATGCCCAGGAGCAGTCTCTTGGAGCAATGGTGTCCAAAACTGTAGGATTATATGTTTTTCCTGCGAAAGACCAGAGTGCCGCACAACAGGCAGATGATGAGTCTTATTGCTATAAGTGGGGTGTTCAGCAAAGTGGAATAGATCCTTTGAATCCTCCAAGTGTTCAGGCACAACAAGTAGAAACCGGACCAGATGGTTCTGCCATTAGAGGGGGAGCAAGAGGTGCCTTAGCAGGCGTAGCTATTGGAGCAATTGCCGGTGATGCGGGGAAAGGTGCTGCAATTGGTGCTGTGGCAGGAGGCCTGGGAGGTCGTAGAGCAAGCAGGGTAGGGCGATCACAGCAGCAACAGGCAAACAATCAGGCTGCCGGCCAGGCAGAAGCTGATATGATGAATAGCTTTAAAAAAGCATACAGTGCGTGCCTGCAGGGTAAAGGGTATACCGTAAACTAATAACCTAAACCATATAATTATTAAATCAATTAT
>NZ_JBATGR010000007.1:0-8876 GCF_049665975.1 Eudoraea sp. | reverse complement strand
GCCGGGTCTTTTTGTCCTCGGAATCCACCATTTAAAATCTCAACCTGAAAGATTCCATTCACTTCATCCCGTTTACTTAATGAATTCAATGCACGATCTTGTACTTTCTGATTAATATCAAGCCCATCAGCGGCAAAAATATCATTTACCGTAAGGCCGCTTGTTGCTCCCTGTGCATATATCCCGGATATAAAAGGGACCCCGGCATACCAATTATAACTTGTATTCATCCCGGGATTAACCATTAAAGCTTGTGGAATCTCAATAAAATCATACAAAACCTCCTTATTTTGGGCATGGATAGTCATGCCCCACATAATTAGAGTAATGAAAAGGAACGGGCATTTTTTCATTTTAGCCGAATCCTGAATTTAGCGCTGGATCTTAAGAAAACTGTTGGGTTAGGTAAAGTAGATACGCTGGTATTATCACCTAAATTTGTGGCACTTACCCTAATGGCAGAGGTATTTCTAATAATATCAAGGCTCCTGCCGGCTGGCCCATAAGCAATTTCACGTTGTAATATTGCAGTTGGGGCGGCATTAACACTAAAATTTTCAGAATCCAAAGAATTTCCTGAATCATCTAAAAATTCAAAAGTGATATCAAGAGGTTTACTCGTTGTATTTTCCACTTCATAGGTTATAACACCATCTAAGACATTATCAGCAAAAAATTCTTCGCTAAAGGCGTCGAAATTAAATGTTTGAGTGAAAAAATTAATCCCGCTTACCTGATTAATGATACGTTCAGGGGTCTCAACATATAGAATACTGGCTTCTGCAGTTGGCGTAACATCAAGATTGTCTAATTGATCAAAATCCTGCTTATCCGCACAGGAACTTAAGATTGCAGTACACACAAGAAGTGTGAAAAGATATTTTGGGATATATTTCATTGCTATATACCAGTTTTATAATGGTTAATTATGTACTAAAACCACCTAAATAGGTATTTGCCTCCTATATTATTCTCCCCTATATAACTCTATAAATAGTTTTTTATTTCACGTAAATCATGAATCATTACACAATGTTCATGTTTTGGGTCATTATGAGCGTTAAAATGCAAGGCATGTAATCCTACAGCCTTAGCGCCCAGTATGTCTGCTTCAATATTGTCGCCCACCATGAGTGACTTATCGGCAGCAGTATTTGCCTTTTTTAGAGCGAGTTCAAAAATTTCGGGATTCGGTTTTTTTACTCCGGCCATTTCCGAGTTAATAACCTGGTCAAAATATTCGAAAATATTTGCGTTTACCAGTTTTCTGGTCTGTACTTCTTCAAATCCGTTGGTAATTATATGTAGCTTGTATTTGGGTTTCAAATAATTTAGTATCTCAACTGTATTTGGCAACAAGTTATTGAATGCCGCAAGGTTAGTAATATATTCTGTCGATAAAATATCTATAACTTCATCCTTAATGTCGTATTCTATAGCATCAAAAGTTGTTTTTAGCCTTTGGTATCGCAATTCCGGTTTCTTGATTTTATCTTCTCGATATAATTTCCAAAATGCAAGATTCGCTGGCACATAGACTTCTAAGAATTTAGAGAGATTGACGTCTATTTCAACTTCAGTAAATACTTTTTGGAATGTCAACGCTGAATTCTTTTCAAAATCCCAAAGTGTATGGTCCAAATCAAAGAATATATCCGAAATATTTGACCTATGCATGGTACTTCTCAATTACTTTATTATATAAACTTAACCAATTAATTGCCTGATCCCCTCCCAATAATTCATTAGAGAAAATGGTAACGAAGTGCCCATTAACTTTTTTAACCTGATCATAATACATACGAATTTTCTCAACTGCTTCATCTTCAGAATTGAAATTAAGTAAGGCATAGTCATGAACAGCGAATGGGTGAATTTTAATGGGTTGTTTTTCTTCCATTGTAATATCATAGAAATAAAAAGGAGTACACGTACCAGCTCTAAAGCCCATTTCATGAGTATATCCCATGGTGTAATCATCTGTAAATTCTGCTTCTACAAGGTTTCTATAAGTATAAGGAATATCTACTCTGTTATATCTCATCCGCGAATAATTGATTGGCCTGTTTACAACATTGGATAACCTCTTTTTCTCCTCTTTCAATAATTCAATATCCTTAAAAGAACTATATGAAGCTGCCAAAGATACCAAGCTATAGTCTGCCACAGATTTAATCAGGTATTTAAAATTATTATTTTCGGGTGAAACATTTTTATCATAGGTTGAATAATTGGCAAACTGAAAAAAGAATATACTTTTTATTTGATATTTCTTCTGAATTTCTATTAAGCGAGCGTAGTTATTATAAGGATCTTGTTTGATCTTTAACCATACAGAAGTGCGCTGTACGACACGCTTAAATCTAAAAGAGCCTAAGTCATACAACAAACCTGCTAAGCTTCTCATAGGCCCTCTGTGCGCAAAACAGTGAGAAGAAGTAACATCAATAATCGAAGTGTGTTGAAACTTTCGCTTTTTACTTACCACGGTAGGAAAACGTTCTTTAAGCTTATCAAGAAATCTGTATGCCCAAATATCCACAACAGGTAATTGCAAAAAATTATTCGTAGAAGCTATACTTTCTAATGGAGGAAACCTACCATGAGTATCTTTTAGGTATGGTAAATACTCCTCATATCTCGTTAAAAGATAAAAGCTTGCCGAAAAAATATCATAGGGAATTGCACTAGGATCATTTGTCCTGAAAAAACAAGGGGTACCCTCCCAGTCTTCAACAGTTATTTTTAAATCATTTATGCCATGTACAAATAACAATTCATTACTTCTAACAAAAAACTCATTTTGCAAAGGTTGTTTACTGTAAGTAATCTTAGGTCCGGTATGTTTGATAAAATCTTCAACTTTAGTAGTGAAAATGATATCTACCCCAAGTATCCTGGTAAAAACCTGCTTCATGGTGTAACTGAAGCGTGGAGTAATTTTATGGGTATATATCAAAAGCATATTTATATCAAATTATTATCGGCAAAGCTATAGTATTTGTTCTGGGTAATAATCACGTGATCTAGTACCCTGATATCCATGGCTTCCGAAGCTTTCTGTAGTTTATTTGTTATTTTTTTATCAGCCTCACTCGGTTTAAGCGCCCCTGACGGATGATTATGGGCTAATATTAATGACACGGCCCCTAATTCTAAAGCTTGTTTCATTACTAAACGAACATCAACCAAAGTGCCAGTTATTCCACCCTTGCTCAATTGAGCCTTATGAATAACCTTATTTGAGTTATTTAAGTAAACAATCCAAAACTCTTCATGAGGAAGGTCTGCAACCAAAGGTTGAAGAAGATCGAAAACAGCCTGGCTACCGGAGATCTGTGCTTTATCTATCACCTGCTCATTTTGCCTTCTTCTCCCTATCTCTAAAGCAGCTGCAATAGATACAGCCTTGGCCTCGCCAATACCTTTAAACTTCATTAATTGTTTTGTAGATACCTTACCTAATTCGTTTAGGTTATTATTGGTGGAAGCCAATATTCTTTTAGCAAGAGCGACTGCAGTTTCATTTTTGGTCCCGGAACCAATTAAAATAGCAATCAGCTCGGCATTCGAAAGAACCGAACGCCCCTTATGCACTAATTTTTCCCTTGGTTTGTCATCGTCAGACCAATTTTTAATGGAAAAAGAAGAATTCTTTTGTTGCATGGCCTAAAGATAATCAACAAAAAAAATTATTGTAAATTTCATTCATAAAATCCTAACAAAGATATCATGAAATCAATTTTTGATGAATCTACATTTAAAGAAGTTGAAGCGCGTTTTAACAAACTGAGTAAGGATTCAGAGGGCTTGTGGGGCAAAATGAGTGTTGGCCAAATGCTATGGCATTGCCAGATTTTCGTTAAGGACGCAATAAAGAATAAAAAGTATAACAAACGAGGAAATCCAATTATAAGCTGGTTCTTTAAAAAGTCTATGTATAGTGATAAGCCCTGGCGAAAAAACTTACCGACCACACCTTTTGCCAGGGCTAAAGAAGAAAAGGAATTTGAGGTTGAACATAAAAAGTTACAGGAACAGATTAAAGAACTATATAGCCTGCGCGATAGAAAGGACTGGAATGCACATCCTGTTTTCGGTGATTTTACACCCGAGCAATGGGGCAAACTGGAATACAAGCATCTAGATCACCATCTAAGGCAGTTCGGGGTCTAACAGTTGTGTTTAAAAGAGGGTGATAATTTATAAAACCGTGTTAGTTAATTTCAATCATGTTTACGATTTCATTCAAATCCAGGCCACCATAGTTTCCGGAACTCATAAATAATACGATGCTGTTAGTAACATCCTGTTCAAAAAGAAATTCTTGAAAAGCAGCACTATTAGTAAAAATGTTAATGTCTTGTTGTTGAAATGCCTGCCCTATCTGATCTTTTGTTATTTCGGCTAAACCCTTTATTTTAACAGATTCGGGAATATAAAAAACCGCAGATACATCTGCTTCTTTTAAAGACCCCCTATATTCCTTTAAAAATTCGGCATTTAGACTGCTGTACGTATGTAGCTCTAAACAAGCAATCAATTTTCGATCCGGGTATTGTTCTTTTACTGCCATTGTGGTTGCCGCCACTTTACTCGGCGAATGAGCATAATCCTTGAAGATTATCGTATTCCTCCTTTCACCAATCTTTTCCAGGCGTTTTGAAGCTCCCTTAAATGAAGTAATTGCCTCATAAAAGTCTTCCTCATCAATTCCCATGTTTTGACAAATCCACTTTGCTCCAGCCAGGTTGTTTAAATTATGACGACCAAAAATATCGAGGGGCATAGGCCCTTCCCCGGTATTTAAAAAAGTCTTTCCGTGTTCAACAAAAAAATCTGGCGTAGAATAAGGAAGTTTCCGTATTGAATTTTCTGAGGCTTCAACAATGCTTTTAACATTTACGTCTTCCTCATTATAGGTAATACTCCCTCCTTTAACTATACTATTCACAAAAATCCGAAATTGCTCCAGATAATTTTCAAAAGTGGGAAAAACGTTGACATGGTCCCAGGCTATTCCACTTAATAATGCAATATTAGGTCGGTACAGATGGAATTTTGGCCGCCTGTCTATAGGAGAGGAAAGATACTCATCTCCCTCCAAAACAATAAAATCATTTTCCTCAGTAAGATGCACCATCCGATCAAATCCCTCCAATTGAGCACCAACCATATAATCTACGGGCTTTCCATGATAATTCATTACATGAAGTATCATTGATGTTATGGTAGTCTTACCATGACTTCCGCCTATTACAACACGAGTTTTGTGTTTAGATTGTTCATAGAGAAATTCCGGATAAGAATAGATTTTTAGACCAAGTTGTTTGGCTTTTATCAATTCAGGATTATCAACCTTGGCATGCATTCCAAGGATAATAGCATCCAAAGAAGTATCTATTTTATCCTGAAACCAACCAAACTGCGAAGGAAGGATTCCTTGTTTTGCTAATCTGCTTTTAGAAGGTTCAAATATTACATCATCACTCCCGCTAACAATATATCCTTTCTGATGCAGAGCCAGAGCAAGATTATGCATGGCACTACCTCCAATTGCAATAAAATGTATGCGCATTTACAATAAAATTAGATGCTAAAGATAGGAATTGAAAAGTGCAACTCAAATCATAATATCCCTCAGAATCTTTCTATCTTCGTTAGATACTATATTTCCAGACGTTGAACAACAAAATAAACATAGATGAAACTGCTTTTGTTACCGCTTCTTTTCGAATGCGTGATGTAGCTCTAAGCAAAGATAGGTATGCCCATCTATGGTCCAGTAGCAGTATTATGGATTATGCCGATCGCTACAGTGCCTCTGTTTCTTCCTATGAACCTTATGCGCACTGTTTACGCAACCGTTATTTTTATGATACTGTGAACAAACTTCTGGTCCAAAATAATATTGAAGTTCTTATCAATTTTGGCTGTGGCTTCAGTATGTATCCCTATTTATTAGAAAATTCACTTCGCTTTATTGAAATTGACAAACCGGATGTAGTAGCGCACAAAAAGGAAATAAGTGCTAAATGGGAAAGGGCCGGAAAATTACCCGGCAGGAACATCACCTATTTGGAAGCCGATTTTAATCTTCCATCACAGGATAAACTTTATGAGCAGCTTTTAACTCTGAAAAATGGAAGAAAATCCTTTATCCTGCTGGAAGGAGTACTCTTCTTTTTAGGTAAGGAAGATACAGAACGGCTTTTTGAACTCTTTTATAAAATTCAAGAACCTGATGAATATCTAGGAAGTGTTTCTTTTGTGCCACAATTGGAAGAACAATTGGTTTTTAAAAAACTGATCAATTATGTAGAAGATAACCTCGAAAAAACTGATCGATTTCAATATCAAACCGTTCCTGATAATTTTTATGCAAACCTCAAAGGTTATGAATTAATAGACCATCAGGATACGTTTAGTCTTTCGGCCTTTTACAAGCCCAAACGAACCTTACCTAAAGAGGATGTCCTCAATGAAAACATGTATCTTTTAAAAAAACTAAATAATTAGTATCTCATGAATGTAGTATTAACAGACATCGAAACAAAAGAAATTATGCCGGGTTATCATGGTAAAATGATCCATGGTGAGACCATGACACTTGCCTTCTGGGAAGTGGAAGAAGGAGCCACAGTACCAGAGCATTCTCATAAACATGAACAAATAATGCAAGTTTTAGAAGGTACTTTTGAGTTTTCGCTCAATGGACTTGCCAAACTCTATAAACCAAATGATCTGGTAATTATCCCACCGTTTGCCCCACATAGTGGTAAGGCCATAACGCCATGTAAGTTAATGGATATCTTTAGCCCCGTTAGGGAGGAATACAAATAGGCATTTTTAAACAATAGAGTTTAAAGCTTTTCAAAAAATAGTTTTATGCAGATTTCATTACATGGTAAAAGAGCTTTAATTGGTGGCAGCAGCCGTGGCATTGGCAAAGCAATTGCCGAGCAGTTAGCGGAAAGTGGCGCCAGTGTTACCTTAATGGCCAGAAGTGAAGATCAATTAAAAGCTATTGTAGCGGGGCTTACTTATAATGAAGGACCCCCTCATAACTATCTGGTAGTAGATTTTACAGATTTTGATAGTTATCAAAAAAAAATCTCTAAATATTTTGAAACTTATAGCGTGGACATCCTGGTTAATAATACACAGGGGCCATCTTCGGGCAGTGCACTGGAAAAGAACGTTTCTGACTATCAGGAGGCTTTTAACCTGCTGTTTAAATCTGTAGTATTCACTACTCAGCTGGCATTAAAACACATGATGCAAAACAAATGGGGGCGTGTAATTAACGTAGCCTCAATCTCTGTAAAGGAACCATTGGGTTATTTGGCACTGTCAAACACAATTAGAGCCGCAGTAGTTACATGGGCAAAATCATTAGCCAATGAGGTTGCTATAGATAAAATTACTGTAAACAGTATTTTAACAGGATATTTTGACACGGAGCGGATCACAGGTTTGAATAAAAAGAAATCGGAACAAATGGGCATCCCCATAGACCAAGTACGAAAGGCCATGGAAGAGCAAGTACCTATGAAACGAATAGGAAATCCATCTGAATACGGGTATTTGGTTGCTTTTCTCGCGTCTGATAAAGCCTCGTATATAACCGGTACAAATATTCCCATTGATGGTGGTCTGCTAAAATCGCTCTAAGACCAGGTTTTTTTCTTTAAGAACTACCCTTTTAACGCTTGTATTTTTTCCTTTTCCTCCAGCGCTCGCTTAAAACTATTATCGCTCTCCAAAGCCTTATTTATCCATATAATAGCATTTTGTTTATTCCCTTTTTTTCGGTAAAGACGTCCCATTCTATAATAAGCCCATTTAAGTGGTACTCCGTCTTTTATAGAATGTCCTTCAATATATCTTGACATATATTTTATGCCTCTGTCTAATTGTATTCCATAATCACTGCATACCTTTCCGATTTGGTAATTTAATTGATTTCTTTTAAATTCTGTCTGGTCATTCACCAATGCCAAAGCCGCAAAATAGTTAGTCTTTGCATTAGCCGGTTCATCGTCATATTCATATACATAGCCCAGGGCCAAATAGCTGTCAATAGGTGAAATCCTCTTGAGATTTTTAGCCAGTTCATAAGCCTTATTATAGCTTCCACCAACAATTCCCGGCAATGAAACATAAAGATCTATCAGAGCCCAGTGGGCTCCCGCATGATAGGGATCAAGAGCCAGGGTTTTATCAAAACTCGACCTTATACGCCCTAAAAGGGTAAGTCCGACAAAAAGATTACTGTTTTGGGCTTTTTTTGCCAAAACGCCACCATACTTAAAAAAGTAGGATGGGTTACCCCCATCTAGGATAGTAAGTTTTTTATAAATCTCAATAGCTTTATCCCATTCTTCCTGATATGCATAAGTTTCACCCAACTTGTCCAACAAAACAGGATTAGAATACAGATTGGGTTGTTGTAATAATAATTCACTGGCTTGCTTGTAATTTCCGGAACCAATTAAATATGCTATATCAGCAGAAACTATTTGCGCTTTCAGACAAACAGCATGAAGTAAAATTAAAAGTAAAATGAAGTGTCTCACACTAAATCCTTTTTCTAAGTTATTAGGTCGTAAACTAGTTTAAATCCTTAAAGTTAATGGTAGATTAAAGTAAATAAACAACTCTTTTAACACTTTGGTCGTTTTAGTTCTCTGAAAGCACATCTAATTTAAAATTCTTAATGGTCCTAAGAATACTTAGGCTGCTTGTCCTTGTATTTAGACTCAACAAATTTCTGAATTTTGTTGTAATGGAAACGTCATGATGAACTTGAAATAGCGAAAAAAAAGATTTGAAGTACGATACAAACAAGAGAAAAGGAGCCATTTAGCTCCTTT
>NZ_JBATGR010000006.1:0-12210 GCF_049665975.1 Eudoraea sp. | reverse complement strand
ACTTTACCCCTGGTAACCGGGCCGGCAACGCCCAGGCAGATTGCATCTATGACAGGCATCTTATCCCAATGAAAAGAAAACACCATTTCTGTAAATGCGCTGAAATCCCCGGTGTGATATGATTTCTCCTTCACTAGGGTAAGTTGTCCTTTATGAATTTTAAAAAGTGCCAGATTTGTTTTTGTTGCCCCAATATCTCCCGCCATAATAGCGCCATCGACATTAGCGGTATTTTTATTTACCGGAAAGGCCAATGGTATTTGAGAATCATGCATAAGTGGTAATGAATAGCTCTCCTTTTTTTTCATAATAGTGATCTGTTAAGCATTGGTAATGATCTTGTACAAAAATATAAGCACGATCCTATAGTGCTGGTAAGTACTTTCATTTATAACCGTTTAAGGCAGATATTACCAATAGGCATACAAATATCTACTGGTTACTAATGGTTTAAAATGATTTAAGTCATTAGGAACAAATAATACATTAGTCGTTAAAGTGAAATCAATTAAATTGAAGAATGGGAAAAGTTTTAAACTACCTGTGGTTCCTCATCCAATCGCATGGCTACAATTATTTTACCAATAAAATAACCAATTATAAATACTGCTGCGGATATGGCTACAATAATTAGCATTGCGCTCCATACCTCTGTAAGTGGTATACTGTTAGTGGGAATTTTTTCCAATATCTTTAAGCTTCTGAAAATTCTGAATGGAAAACTAAAATAATTAATCAGAGCATCCTTGAATTCACTAAACGTATAGAACATATAGACATTGCTGGAAATTCCATAGGCTATAATACTCAAACCAAACCCAAACATTCTGCTGTATGTTTTGCTATACTCAATTTTGTCAGATTTTGTAATTATCCCATTTGAAGGAAGCCCATTTTCCATTATTGATTCTTTTGAACCTTCCTTGTTTCTGTATTTTTTTACATATTCCCGTGAATAGTAAATCCAGCAAAAAATTAAAAAAAGAGGTGTTACTACAACAATCAGCGTAACGCAAAAAAGCAGAAGTATTGTAACCAATTCACTAAGTCCATCATAATTGAAATAACGTTCAACTGCTGCTTCGCTAGCTTGCAAAACATAAAAGGTTTTTACAAAAAAGTTATAATAATTGAGAACTAAGTGGTTCATTCAAAAGTACTATAGAAATAAAGTCAATTTTAGCTATTCAACACATTCACAATACAAACTCAAACTTATTCTTCAAATACTGAATTTGTCTAAATAAGAAGTATTCTTTTAATGGTAAGCTATGTTAGGTATTATTAGTCCCTTTTACAAATGAAAAGTGACGGAACCACCAATTTCCTGTCCCAATGGATACATTTTTTTATCAAATAATCTCCAGGTCAAAATTTTTGAAATTAAAAGGCAGGTCTATTTCATGAAAGTTTTAATTTCCTTATTAAAAAAATTACTTCCGTAAAACAATTAACACTAACTTTATCCTAATAAGATAAACATATTATGTCAAAAGGTAAAGACTCTAAGAAAGCTGTCAAAAAAGAACCACTCTTAACAGCAAAAGAAAAAAAAGAAGCTAAAAGAATTAAAAAAGCCAAAAAGGGATAACTTTTAAATTTTATTTCAAAGCATCTCTAGAGGAACTCAGAGCAGATTTATTATTAAGCAATGTTTGCTGATGTCATTATATCCTTAAATACAATAAACATCAGCCAAGCTAAATATATCTAATTTGCCTACCTGAAAAAGAATAACCTAAAATTACACTTACAGTTTCTCTATTTCTTTCGTTATTTCCTCTGCTCCAAAAATCTTAACTTCACTTAATTTTCGGTTCGCTTTTGACAAGCGATGTGCCTCTTCCATTAACTTGTGATATTTCTTCTGAAGTAGGTCTTTTTGTATTCTCCTTTTAAAGATTCCAAACATAGAACCCATTATTTAAAATGAAGTTCCATAGCTTGATACTTCTAAAATTGAAAAACGCAAAATTAGTATCTGTTTAAATATAATCTCTTTTTGTTATACATTTATTTTAATACTTTCTAAACTCTCTACTCTATATTTATAATGTTTACAATATTCTTTTTTAGGAAGATTGTATTTTTGTTTATTCTTTAACATTTATTATTAAACATTAATTTTATCTTTACCAATAAGTAAATTAGAACAGACATTACTCAGATTAGAGAAATGAAATAAATTATTAATACCGCCACATGAAAGATCAGGATATATTATTGAACACATTAATTGAATCAGAAGAATTATTAAATGGGTTTACGCATGAAGAAATTGGTGATGATCACCTCTACACCGGACTAGAAACTCCGATGAAGCCAAACGCATTTGCAATCAGTGATGATGGAAAAAAGGAACGTATTGCACAATTATTCGCTCAAATTATGGATGTTATGGGCTTGGACCTGAATGATGATTCACTAAGAGGTACTCCAAAACGTGTGGCGAAAATGTACATAGATGAAATTTTTTCCGGGTTAAATCCACAAAACAAACCCAAAGTGGCTCTATTCGATAACAAGTATCAATACAATCAGATGTTGGTAGAAAAAGATATTACTTTTTACTCCAATTGCGAACATCATTTTGTGCCTATTATAGGCAAGGCCCATGTAGCCTACATTTCTTCCGGAAAGGTTATAGGTCTTTCTAAATTAAACCGTATAGTTCAATATTTTGCCAAAAGACCACAGGTACAGGAGCGTCTAACGAACCAAATAGCAGTGGAATTACAAACCACACTTAATACCCAGGATGTGGCGGTAATTATTGATGCAAAGCACTTATGCGTTTCATCAAGGGGCATTAAAGATAATACCTCGGCTACCGTCACTTCATTTTACGGAGGAACTTTTAATTCTCCGGAGAAAATTGCAGAATTGCAGAATTATATTTGCAACTAAAAATTCCAGCTCTCGTATCATTGCTTCTTTTTTAGTTGTTTTGCTGGCCTTTACCTTTCGATAACGAATTGTCCTGGAAATAGTCTCAGTGAAGTTTCTTGTTAATAGTGATTAAATCCTAATTAACAAGATTTAAAAAGCCCTAACTCTGCTGAATAAAATACTAATGTACACTGTAGCTGAAATGGTTTAAATGAAGTAACTTTGCTTCTTCTTAAACGGTCTATAAATTATAACTAAATCATAATGAAAAAATTCAGGATTCTGTTTGCGTTAACAGTTTTATGTATGACATTCAGCACAATCTCGTATAGTCAGACAAACATTGAAGCAGGTGTACGAATTGGTGATAATATCGGTATTGACGGAACCATTCCGCTTGGCATCTCACCAAGGCTTCATCCCACGGTTTATTTGGAAAATTTTGGTGTGGGCGCTTATTTTGATTGGCTTTTCGCACTCAATGATGGTCCGGAGGGTCTTAAATTTTACCCCGGGGTTGGACCGGAATTTTTCTTCGAAAATGATTTTGATTTTAATATTGTCGGCAATTTTGGGGTAGAGTATTCCTTTAAATTTCCATTGACAATTGGATTCGACTGGAGACCCGGTTTTGCTGTAACCAATGATTTTGACTTTATAACCAGTAATTGGGGATTCATGGCAAGATATCGTTTTAAAGAAGGCGGATTTAGAAGGGTAAACTAACCTTCAACCAGAATTTTAAGTAGCACACTGAAAGGCGTCCATTATTTCAAAACGTCACGAATTTCACTTGTCTTATTTTAAAAATGGTATTTATAGATGTCATCCTGGAATAAGTTACCCAAGATTACCTCAAAGAAGAAATATCAAAAATAAACCAGGAAAAAGAATACAATATAAGCGTTTGAGCTTTGTCCTTTTAACCTTTTTTACAATTAACAGCTCACTTTCTTACCCACATTAATTATTTGATCTTCACGATCCCAGAGCAATTTACTCAAAACTTATAGCAGCTTTTCTGCCACTTCCTGCCAGGTATTTACCCGCTCAAACCCATTGGTATTTACATTATGAGGAGAGCTAAACATAATTGACCTCCCTTCAAAATTTTCGAGGTTGTATTTCCTGTCATCAATAAGGATATCTCCCCTAAGTATGTGTTTATCTCCGCATAATATGCGCCGTTTCCAATCAATAAAAGGAAAATGTTCATCTAACCAATAATGTTTCTCAAGTAAAGAATTTGGAAATTGCATGGCGGCCGAGGCAATAAAAACATCGTGCGTTTTTGTCAAATCCTTTATCACTTCTATACTTCCTTCAATAGCAGGCAGGGCCCGAAAAAAACCTTCTTCGTGGCAGTGCCGGTGTATACTGTCTCTACGATTTTCAGGAACACTTTGCCACACTTCACCTCCAATGCATTCCTCCACTGTGAGGTTTTCACCGAATTCCTTATTATAAAGCGTAATATGTGCCTTATAGGTGTCGGCAATCACTTCATCCATATCAATAAATAATGTCATAATTAAATTTATTTATGCGAATTACGTAAAAATCCTACTGCTCAGGAAGTGATGACCAAAATGTTAACTAATTAGTGCTAATTAAATATTAAAAATAACTAATCAATACTAAAAAATCCATTTTAGTAAGTTCAAATTGATTTCTTGTTTTTGTCTTTAAGTCCAAAAAGATAGCGGCCGTTTCCTTACCTTTAAAATTGCAATGAAAATATCCATTAAAAGGAAATATCGTTTTTTATTGGCCGTTGTGATACTCTTGTCAATTCTCGTTGTAGTAGTTTCCAATTTTACGATTGAAATTTCAGCAAGAGGAAAAACCTTTAGTGATCTGGATCTGGCTAGTATGCCCAAAAATAAAGTCGGCCTGGTACTAGGCACTTCAAGAATGCTTGTGGAGGGCGGTATAAATCCGTATTACGCACATCGAATTGATGCAACCATTGCACTTTATAAAGCCGGGAAAATAGAGTTTGTTTTAGTAAGCGGTGATAATGGGACTATATACTATAATGAACCAACAACTATAAAAAAGGACTTAGTAGAAGGCGGGATACCAACTGATAAAATATTTCTGGATTATGCTGGTTTTCGAACATTAGATTCCATGGTAAGGGCTAAATTTATCTTCGGCCTTGATAGTGTAACTGTAATCTCTCAAAAATTTCACAATGAACGGGCAATTTATCTCGCCGAGAAAAAAGGTTTGAAAGCTATAGGTTTTAATGCGGAGGGGATTTCTGGAAAACAAGGGCTCAAGGTTCAGTTTCGGGAATATTTCGCCAGGGTAAAAGTATTTATTGATCTGCTTCTAAATACTCAACCCCGGTTTTATGGCGAAAAAATTGAGATAAAATAAGGGCCTCCTCTTTTTGTATAAAATAACCTATTTTAGTCGCTAAAAGTTAACCCAACCACACATGTCAAAGTTTAAAAAGCTACTTAAAAATCTTGGCCCCGGGTTGTTGTTTGCAAGCATGGCGATAGGCACATCTCATTTGGTATTATCAACCAAAGCCGGTGCGCAGTACGGCTGGGTTATGGTAATACCCATTATCCTGGCCAATATTTTAAAATACCCTTTTTTCGAATTCGGAATACGATATACCAATGTAACCAATAAGTCCCTGATAGAAGGATATCTCAATCGGGGTAAAGGTTATTTATGGCTTTATGCTTTTATTACTCTGGTAACTACATTTACGATCCTGGCGGCACTTTACGTGGTAACTGCAGGATTATTCATTAACCTGTTTAATGTTCAAAAACTTTCAGTTGCCATGGTTGCTCTTGGTTTATTTATATTTATTAGTACCCTGCTAATCATAGGTCGTTATCGCTTTCTGGAGACCTCCTTAAAATTTGTTATCTCTATTTTATTTGTGGCATTACTTGTTACTACATTTTTAGTGATTTATAAAGGGCAGGTAGAACCGGTTTCCGGTTTTGTTAGACCTCCGATATTTAATGAGGTGGGTATCTTGTTTTTAATTGGGCTAATTGGTTGGATGCCCACAGCTGTTGAAGCCTCGAGTTGGATCAGCCTTTGGAGTCTTGAAAAATATAAATTAAACAAGGCGAAACCTTCATTAAAAGAAGCATTACAGGAATTTAACTCCGGGTATTTGATGACTGCTGTACTTGCTATATTCTTTTTAATCATCGGATGGATGACACTTTATGGGACAAATACCGAATTGAGCGGCAATGCCATTACGTTTGCAGATCAGGTTGTCAAACTTTTTACTACACATATTGGTAACTGGGCATATATTTTTATAGCTGTTGCTGCCTTCGCCACCATGTTTAGCACCTGTATGACGGCCCATGATGCCATATCAAGGGTTAGTATTGACATAGTTGGTTTGCTTACCCCTAAGAATAAAGATTTTACCGGTAGAAAGTATTACGCCTCAGGGGTTATACTTTTAGCACTCGTTAATTTTATTGTAATCACAGCTTTTGGAGCAAATATGGGGGCACTGGTAGCTCTTGCAACTTTTGTCTCTTTTGTTTTAGCTCCGATAGTCGGTTATATGAATTTAAAAAATGTAATGAGTCATGATCTTCCTAACCATTTTCATCCAAGTAAGGGGTTACAAGTCCTGACTTTCGCCGGAATAATTTTCCTGTCACTGTTTGCAATTTATTATTGCTGGATGGTCCTTTTTTAGGTTAGTAACTAAAGCCTATAAGGCGTTATCCATAACCTCTTTTACTACTTCAGGATTTAATAACGTGCTAATATCCCCAAGATTTTCCGTGTCTTTAGAAGCGATCTTTCTTAAAATACGTCTCATTATCTTGCCACTTCGTGTTTTAGGTAAACCAGAAACAAACTGTATCTTCTCTAACTTAGCAATTGGGCCGATATGTTCGGTGATTTGCTGGTTTATTTCTTTCCTAAGGTTATCTCTGTCCCTGGTTTCACCAATTTCCTTTAGAATTACAAAGCCATAAAGTGCATTTCCTTTGATATCATGCGGGAAACCAACAATGGCAGATTCAGCCACAGCTGGATGTTCGTTTATTGCATCTTCAATTGGAGCAGTCCCCAGATTATGACCTGAAACAATGATCACATCATCAACCCGACCGGTTATCCTGTAATATCCTACTCCGTCCCTAAGGGCACCATCTCCTGTAAAATACTTGTTTTTATAGGCAGTAAAATAAGTGTCCCTGTACCTGTCATGATCTCCCCATATGGTTCTGGCCATTGAGGGCCATGGAAACTTTATGCACAACCGTCCGTCTACCTGAATTCCCATAATTTCATGACCTTCCTCGTCCATGAGTGCAGGTTGTATGCCAATAAATGGCAAGGTGGCATAAGTAGGGGTTGTTGGCGTAACGTAGGGTATAGGTGAGATCATTATTCCACCAGTCTCTGTTTGCCACCAGGTGTCTACTATAGGGCTTTTACCGCGTCCTATATTGTTATTGTACCAATGCCAGGCTTCTTCGTTAATTGGCTCGCCAACAGATCCTAAAACTTTTAGGGAAGAGAGATCATATTTTTCAACATAATCCAGGTTTTCCTTTGCCAATGCCCTTATTGCGGTAGGGGCAGTATAAAACTGATTTACGTTATGCTTTTCAACAACCTCCCAAAATCGCCCATAATCCGGATATGAGGGCACCCCTTCAAACATAACAGTAGTTGCCCCGTTTGCCAGGGGGCCATAAATAATATAGGAATGACCTGTAATCCATCCAATATCAGCGGTACACCAATATACATCACCATCCTTGTATTGAAATATATTTTTAAAAGTATAAGCTGTATATACCATATACCCTCCACAAGTATGTACCATACCCTTTGGCTTGCCAGTTGAGCCTGATGTATATAGTATAAAAAGAGGATCTTCAGAATTCATTCGTTCGGCATCACTATCTGCATAGGCACTATCCAATAATGGTTTTAACCACAAATCCCGGTTCTTCTTCATCTTTACTTTTCCTCCGGTACGCTCAACTACCAAAACCCGCTCCACACCCGGGCAATCTTCCAGGGCCACATCAACGATTCCTTTCAGGTCTATAGTTTTATTACCCCTGTAGGAACCATCTGAAGTTACAACCATTTTACAATCACAATCATTTATCCTGGTAGCTAATGCATTTGAAGAAAAGCCGGCAAAAACAACAGAATGTATGGCCCCAACCCTGGCGCAGGCCAATACAGTATAGGCCAATTCTGGAATCATGGGGAGGTATACACAAACACGGTCCCCTTTTTTTATTCCATTTTCCCTGAGCACATTAGCCATTCTGCATACGCTTTCATGCAATTGGCCATAAGTGATATGCAGTGCTTCTTCTTTAGGGTCATTAGGTTCAAAAATAATCGCAGTGTTATTGCGCTTAGTTGGCAGATGCCTATCAAGACAGTTCTCCGTTATGTTAAGCTCTGCACCCTCAAACCATTTAATTTCCGGTTTTGTAAAATCCCAACTTAGCACCCTATCCCATTTAGAGCGCCATACAAAATGCTCTTCAGCTATTTCTTCCCAAAAAGCTTCAGGATTTTGAACAGACTTACGATATACCTGAAAATATTCTTCTAAATGTTTAATGTGATAATTGCTCATACTAACTTTTTTTAATGAGAATTTGCTTCCATAACACCGCTAGGTATTCGAATATTCTCCACAATTTCCTGGACCTCTTTTGGAGGGTCAGGTGTAAATAAGGATATAATAATTGATACCATAAAGTTAAGCAACATAGCTACAGTACCAAAGCCTTCAGGAGAAATTCCAAACCACCAATCTTTCGATGTCCCACCTCCAAACATATCGAATTTAAATTTTAGCATATAAAACAACATGGCTGCCATACCCGCTATCATGCCGGCCACCGCGCCCTCTTTATTCATCTTTTTATAAAAAATACCCATCACTATGGCAGGGAAAAAAGATGCAGCGGCTAAACCAAAGGCAAGGGCCACCGTAGCTGCTACAAAATCTGGCGGATTAATACCAAAATAACCAGCAATACATACTGCTACTACGGCAGACATTCTTGCAATAACCAATTCATTTTTATCTGAAATATCTGGTTTGAATTGTTTTTTAATCAGATCATGTGAGATTGATGTGGAGATAACCAACAATAAACCCGCCGCAGTAGAAAGTGCAGCCGCCAATCCCCCGGCTGCTACCAATGCAATTACCCAATTGGGCAAATTAGCTATCTCGGGGTTGGCGAGAACAATAATATCCTTATCTACTTTCAATTCATTAATCATAGGGTCCGCAACATACTGAATAATTCCATCAGAATTTTTATCCTCAAATTTTAACAGGCCGGTGGATTCCCATTTAGAGAACCATGCAGGCATCTCTGCATAATTTTTATTGCTTACCGTCTCAATTAAATTTGTTCTGGCAAAAACTGCAATCGCCGGAGCCGTGGTATACAAAATGGCTATAAAAAATAGGGCATAACCTGCAGATTTTCTTGCATCCTTTACTTTGGGTACCGTAAAAAACCTGACAATAACATGAGGTAAACCTGCGGTTCCCACCATTAAAGCGGCAGTAATAAAAAATATATCAATCATAGGCTTAGAACCCTTTGTGTATTCATCAAATCCAAGCTCTGTAGATAATCCGTCTAACTTGTCCAATAATGAAACCCCTTCGCCAATTACATTGCTACCCATTCCCAATTGAGGAATTGAATGTCCTGTCATTTGAATAGAAATAAAAATAGCAGGTACCATAAAGGCAAAAATCAATACGCAGTATTGGGCTACCTGTGTATAAGTGATCCCTTTCATACCCCCCAAAACGGCATAGAACAGTACGATAATCATACCAATGATTACTCCTGTATTTATAGGTACTTCCAGAAATCTGGAAAAAACAAGACCTACACCCCGCATTTGACCTGCCACATAGGTAAATGAAACCATAAGGGCACATACAACAGCAACAGAACGCGCTATATTGGAATAGTAGCGATCACCAATAAAGTCGGGTACGGTAAATTGTCCAAATTTTCTCAGATAGGGTGCCAGAAGAAGTGCAAGTAGAACATATCCCCCGGTCCAACCCATTAAATATACAGAACCATCATAACCATCAAAAGATATTAACCCTGCCATTCCAAGAAAAGATGCAGCTGACATCCAGTCTGCTGCGGTAGCCAATCCGTTAGCAAAAGCTGGAACATGGCCCCCGGCAACATAAAAATCTTTGGTAGAACTGGCCCTTGACCAGATTGCAATTCCTATATAAAGTAAAAAAGTAAGGACAACAATGGTTAGTGTCCAGTTCTGTACATCCATAAAATGAATAAGTTTGGTTGGTTTTATTTATTCGTCGAAACCGTATTTCTTATCAAGGCGATTCATCAATCTGACATAGATAAATATCAGGACAACAAAGACATAGATTGATCCCTGCTGTGCGAACCAAAAACCAAGTTTAAACCCGCCAAATTGAATAGTATCTAAGTCTTCCTTGAAAAGAATTCCAAAACCATAGGACACCAAAAACCAAATACCTAACAAAATTGAAAGGTATTGGAGGTTTTTTTTCCAATACCCTTTAGCCTTAGATTCACTACTCATATAAGTATTTATTTGTCTAAATATAAGTATTCCCCATAATTAATGGGTATGCAAGATAAATTTTTTGATTCGACCGTTGAAATGTTATACCTATTGAAGTGTTGCATGCGTTTATGAAACCGGTACGCATAGTACGGACTAGATCATTATCTATAACGAAGTAAGCTTAAAATAGGAGGTCATAATTTAAGACAACTATTAATTGTCTCTCATTCTGATTATGTAACTGTTCAAGACAGAATACACCATTCTTACAAGAATTGATTATTCTATCCTCTCCATAACCGATGGAATACAAAATATTTGAAGATGAAACACCATGCTCCTCTAAGTAGTCCTTCATCGCATCTGCACGCCGTTGTGATAATCTAAAATTTGTGGCTCCGCCACCGCGACTATCAGTATGAGATTCTATTCGCAATTGCAATTGAGGAAAGTTTTTTATGGCAATCACAGCTTTGTCCAGCTCCGCAGCCACCTCTGGAGTTATTTTATAATTACCTTTTTGAAAATAAAATTTCTTCAATTTTATTACAGTCTGATCCTCCTTTTCTTCAACAAGATCATCCAGAAACAGGAGTTCTATATCCACTATATTATTATCATCAAGACCTTTAATTGCCGTTTCATCAAAAGACTGGATTGAAGCAGAGTATCGCTCTTTGGAAACCTCAAGCATAAGAGATTCTCTCCATGGAATTTCCAACCTGTATGTTCCATCTTCCTTGGTGTAAAATTCCTTGATAAGGTTTTGGTCAGTATCATATATTCTAACAGCCGCCTTTGAAACCCCCTCTTTTGAGTTTGAGTTTTTTACCTGACCTCTTAGTACCAATGTTTTCAGTCCCGGTTTTTCATCAACTGTAAATCCATAAATATCATCTTTGCCTTTACCTTCTGCTCTATTCGATGAAAAATAACCGATAAGCCCTTCTGTTTTATTGTTCTTGATTATGAATCCAAAATCATCCTCCTCCGAATTGAGACCCATTCCCAAATTAACCGGAATACTGAAAAATTCATCATCCTGCATTTCCGACTTGTAAATATCCATGCCCCCAAGCCCGTAAAAGATATCGGAAGCAAAGTAAAGACTATTTTCAAATACAAATGGCGAGACCTCGTTTCCGGGGGTATTTATCCTTGATCCCAAATTTATCGGTGCAGACATTATTTTTCCTTCGTTAGTATCTACATAATAAAGATCTGTGCCCCCAAATCCATCAGGAAAATTAGCTGCAAAGTAAAGCCGGCTGGTATTGGCATCATAGAAGGGGTAGTAAAAAGATGTACTTGGATCTCTTAATAGATATTGAGAGGTTCCATCCCCGGAAGTCATCATAATCGCCAGGCTATTTTTGCCGTTTTCGTCAAAAGTTAACTGATCATATTCTTCATTGGAGCTCACATAAAATACAGCATCCTTTGTTTTGGAATAAAAAGGTGTTGCCTGATGAAAATTAGATTCAGGAACATCCATAAACGGATTGGGATTTAGGATCTGATCATCATTTCCTACTTTGGCTACAAATATTTCAAGGTATTCATTTTCCCGGTTTGGCTTTTTTTTGCTTGCCTTAAGGCTTCTGGTACTGGTAAAAAGTAATTTATCATCCTTGTAAAAAGATGGTGAAAAATCAGAGGCGGGACCATTGGCATTGATATTAAAAATTTGATAATCCAGGTCATTGGCCTTTTCAGAATCTTGCA
>NZ_JBATGR010000005.1:0-3100 GCF_049665975.1 Eudoraea sp. | reverse complement strand
AACTAGGCCTGCACTATCAATTAATTGTAAAAGGTGATGGCAACTGTAAATTATTTATAATATTTCACCTCTTCACCATAAGCTATAAGCACAAGAGCATCGAAATGATTTAACAATTCAGTTTTATTACTCTCCATATTAAAAATAAACATATCATTGAATATTCTGTTTTTTAATCCACCATTTTTATTTGTGATTTGTTTTGCATCAATAAAATGGTTGTTTTTGAGCGATGGCAAAAGAGATAAAATAGATTTGTTTTTTTTTGCTGATTTTATAATAGCTTTTTCATTTCTTCCAGGTAATCTAATAGAGCCAACTGCAATATGATAAGAAGCATTAGGATTTAATTGTATGAATTGATGTCCCATTGTTTGTCCCAACATCAATTTACCATTGGATTTTGACATATGTGCATTTGATATCCAAACAATAAATTTTTTATTTGGGTTCTGCTTAACCAAAAAATTAAGATTTTTAGCCATTTGTTTATCTCGAATAGCAATTCTTTTTTTATCAGAATTGTTGTCTTTGATTGTGTAAAGCTTAATAACACTTTTGAAGCTCTCTAAAATTTGATTCCAAGTTTTATTGTTTTTAACTGCTTTTTCTGAAAGAAGACTTAAAGTGTATTTTTCTAAATAATTAATTTCTTCATTGGTTAATATTTCACTACTCTTATATTCATTTTTTATAATAACTTTTGCCAATTTTGTGAATTTTTTATCGAGTTTAATGTCCTTAGTAATAAGGAATTTTGACAGTTTAACTGTAAAATGCTCATGAGAATATGGTGTGCCTATTCGGTTATCAAAACCCCAAATAGTAACTTTATTTTTTGCAAGAAAATCAAAAAGCTCTTTACATTGATTTGATTTACTCCACATTGAATATAAATTCCTTTGATTATGGTCAAATAGCAAAGCAAAAAAATCACTTTCAAAAGCAATGTCCTTGTAACCTTGTTCTATTACCAAATATTTTACAAATTCAGTTTTAGCAAGGAAATCAGAACCACTATAATGCACAGCCTCCCCGAGAAAAACTGTTTGGTTTTCTTTTGTATTTTGGTCAATAATAACCTTAACTTCATTTGTTAATAAGTCATTTATTGAATTTAATTGGTAAATATCTTTATCTACTTGTGAGATGAGTAGTTGATAAGCGAAAAAGAATATTGTAGGTAATTGAGTTTTCTTCATTATTGTTGCCAGCAATAGGCTATTATTTCGGCGTATTAAAAAGCCGCGGAGCCAAAGCTTGGTTCCCGTCCCAATAACTATCGGGATTATTGCGCACCGGGGGCGTAGCTGCTAATGGCGGAAATCATTCACCTTTGTTGTTTTGATAAATGTAGGATTATTCTTTAATTGATGCAAATAATTGAGTTGAACATGCCTGCCGGTTTACCCTCCTGAGGCTGGCAGGCCCGCCTTTCGAGGGCTGGCAGTTTATAGCGAGTGTTATAAAAAGTGCCCTTGAATTAATCAAGTCCAACTTTTATCTTTTATCCAATTCTTTTTCCGTAAAATAAAGCATCCTGGCATAATCTTCAACCCAATCTAGTTCATGTTCTGCATCAAATTTGACATCTAAAAGATAGGGCTTATCATTGGAAGGATTGAAAGACTGTAATAGTGCAATATATTTCCCGGGGGCAGAAGGAGATATTAAATAGTCTCGAAACCCAATAATCAATAGGGTGCTAGGATAGTCAATTGTATTTGATAGATTCACCACAGGATCCATCTTTAAGAGATCTTTATAACTTTCTAATTCAGTAATTGTTCCAAATTCAAAAGCGCTATCTGAATCATCGATTTCCTCTATATATTCAACTCTTATTACATTTAATGTTGGTACAAAACCGGTAAAAACTTTGTAAAGATCAGGGCGTTCATTTATTGCCATAGCACCGGTTATAGCACCTGCACTGTTCACATTCAGCCCCAATTTTTTAGCTCCTATATATTTATTTTTAATTAAATATTCACTGCAAGCATTTAAATCTTTCCAGGAATTTTCTTTTGTGGATTTCATCCCTGCCTTATGCCAGGCGGGTCCCTTTTCACCTCCTCCTCGGACATGTGCAGTCGCATAAATATTACCTTGGCTCACAAAATCCATAATAGGTGCATGAAACCAAGGTGTTTCAGACATTCCATAGGCGCCATAAGCAGATATTATTCCCTTGGCATCAGGGCTATATTTATGGTCTGACCGTCTTATGATACTCAAAGGTATCATTGTTCCATCATATGAAGCGACTTCTACCACTTCACTTAATATTTCATCATATTCCGGATAATTGGGCCACATACCAAGCTCCACAAATTCCAATTCATTATCGGCATTGCGATAATAGGTTTTTCTATTAGCTGTCCAACCGGATATTGAGACCCATAATTTGCTTTTATAAGGAGATAGCCAATTTAGAGAAACATCTCCTGCAGGGAAAGGCAATTCGATTTTCTCAGGGGCTTTCTCAGATTTATATTTGTATAAAACTTCTGAAATACCATTGGTGGAAATCGTGTAGAAAATTTCATTTTTTAAAACTGCAAAATCTTGAATTTGATTTTCTGCGGCCCCTTTTATTAAAACTTTAGGAGTAGAAAAATTTGGATTTATTAAGTCTGAGGAACATAATTCAATGTTGTCGCCATTTTCACGAATATAATAAAATACGTGATCACGTTCTTTTCCATAATCGTAAAATATTTTTTCATTTTTTCTAAATAATAATTTCCAATTATAATTACCTTGTAAAAAATCCTCGGTAGGCAAATAATAGCAATCCCAAAAATCTGAAGCATTGGCAAGATAAATAAATATATAGTTATCTTTCATTGATCGGAATATAGGTACTGGATAATATTCTTCATTAAGCGAAATCCCTGAAAACCCATCCTTAAATACCGCCTTAGGCTCTTCATTAAGTGCTTTTAAGTTATATAATGCCGTAAAACTGTTCCTATCATTTTGCTCCTCTCCATTATTTGGATAGGCAATGTATAGAATAGATTCATTATCCGGAGTCCATACAATCCCCCCCGCTTTCTCTGGCTTAGCATTTTTGATTGGATTTCCAATTATTTGT
>NZ_JBATGR010000004.1:0-19024 GCF_049665975.1 Eudoraea sp. | reverse complement strand
TTTACCCCTGTCTTCCGTATTATAATGTCTTCTGTACTTGGATGTTCATTACCACTGAATATAACAGCCACATTAAACCCTTTTTGCTTTAAGCTTTCAATGGTTAACAATGAATGGTTAATGCTTCCCAAATAATGCCTCGAAACTACTATTACCAGATAATTTGCCTTAATGATATCTAAAATGGTATCTCTTTCATTTAAAGGCACCAGTAAACCACCTGCTCCTTCAATTACAAGATCATTTGTAGTTTGTGGTTCTATAATTTGGTTTGTATCAATTGTGAGATTATCTATTTCTGCAGATGCATGAGGGCTCATAGGAGTTTTTAATTCGTAGCTACTTTTATGAATCCTGGTTTTTTCATTGGATATCAGTTCTGCAACTTTATGACTATCTGTATTCGTCAAATCTCCCGCTTGTACAGGCTTCCAATAATCGGCATTTAGAGACTCGGTTATAATTGCCGCAGCTATGGTTTTCCCAACATCTGTAGATATTCCGGTAATAAAAATTCGTTTCATTATGTGCTATAGTTGGGTAATCATATTACACTTTAGACATTTGTATTTCTTCTTTTCTAAAAATGGGAATAATTTATTGATTATGCCCTTTCTACTATAGTATACTTCAGATCTTTGTGCCTTACAATTTGGGCAGGTAATTAAATTTCCTTTGCTGTCCAAAGCATAGCTTCTTATCTCATTATATATATCCAAAGCCCTATTTTTATCTACTGAGTAAACCTGTAACTTAACCCCTCCGATTGCCTGACTTATCAAAGGATCTGTATTTATAGTGTTTTCGTCCTTTAAAAATACCTGAATGCCTTCAGATTCAAGCTTCCCTTTTATAATTTGTACATCAGCAGAATACTCAAATGCACCCAACGTATAAAATTCCTGATTCATATCTTTTTAATTGCTAGTTCTAAGTGTTGTAACATAGTGAAAATATCCTCTTTTGAATTAAAGCTGTGTAAACAAAAACGTAAACGTTCCTCACCTTTGGGTACCGAAGGAGATAGAATAGGCCTAACGTCAAATGAATTTTTTTGAATTATTTGCGCTATTTGCTTTACCTTATTATTGCCTTTAATAATGCAGGAGTGAATTGCTGAAGAACTGGGGATGAAAAAGGATGAAATACCCAAACGCTCCTTCTCCTGATTAAACATTGCAATATTTTCATGAAGCAATTCTCTCTCTCTAAGTCCTTCAGGGTTTGTCATATACTGATATGCCGCTATAATAGTTGCTAAGGCGTGGGGCGGCAGCCCGGTAGTGTAGATAAAGCTTCTTGCAAAGTTTATCAAATATTTATTTAGGTCTGCAGTTCCTAAAATAGCTGCCCCATGGCATCCCAGAGCCTTACTAAAAGTGATAATCCTGGCAAAAATATTTTCCTGCAGTTTCAATTCCTGAATCCTTCCACAGCCATTTGAACCAAATAAACCAATAGCATGTGCTTCATCAACAATCAAGTTACATTTAAATTTCTCACATAACAAGGACAAGGCCTTCAGGTCTGGCGAATCTCCATCCATTGAAAAAACAGATTCAGTAACTATATAAATTTCCCTGTCGTTATTTGTGTTTTTACCTTTCTCCCGAAGGATATGTGATAATAAGTCTTTAAGATCGTTATGTCTATACTTATAGCTGCGGGCATTACTCATTTTAATACCATCTCTAATACTGGCATGAATAAACTCGTCGTATAATATTATATCATCTCTTTGAGGAACTGAAGAAAACAGACCAATATTTGCATCATAACCGGAATTAAAAATCAAGGCCGAATCTGCATTATGCAGTTCCCTAAGAAGTTTTTCCACTTCATTAAATAAAATACCGTTTCCCGTTAGCAGCCTTGAACCTGTGGCACCATTCTTAACTATCTCCTTTTCATAAAGAATACTAGTTGCTTTTTTAAAAACAATTTGGTTATTTGCAATTCCCAGATAGTCATTAGATGAAAAATCAATTCCCCGAATATCTTTAGGTAATGTTCTAAGGGTATTTCCCTCTTCCCTTTCTACTAGTCTTGTATGTAATTTTTTAGGTAATAGACCCATGTCACAAATGTAATATATCCTATTTTTAAATAGTATATTGAATCATAGAAACTCCAAACAATGACAATTCAAATTGGTCGGGCGCAAAGCAGATTGGAATTAGAACAAATACTTTCTTTGCAGAAAAATAATAGTCCAAACGCATTATCTGTGAAAGAAATGGAGCAGGAAGGTTTTGTAACGGTAACTCATACCCTGGACTTATTAGATGATATGAATAAGGTATGCCAGCATATTATTGCCAAGGAAAATGATAAAATTATTGGATATGCCTTGTGTATGCATCCTAAATTTAGCAATGAAATAGATGTCCTAAAACCTATGTTTAAAGAAATTAATTCTGTATTACCCCCTGGTGAAAAATACATGATAATGGGCCAGGTTTGTATTGATAAAGGATATCGAAAAATGGGCGTTTTTCAAAACCTTTACAAGAAAATGAAAGCGGTCATCAAGACAAATTACAATTGCATTATTACTGAAGTAGATGCATTAAATAAACGTTCACTTAACGCACACTTTGCGGTTGGTTTCATTGAACTTAAGACTTATAACTCCAATGGAAGGACCTGGCATTTATTAGTCCTGAAATAAAAAAGCCATACAAATTGTATGGCTTTTTTTATGTTTTTGGAATACTTTAATCTGCAAGAACTATTAATTTATTATCATTTAATTCAATTGTTCCACTATTAATCTGTAGTATGGTTTTTCCATTTGAATCTTTGGTAAACCTATCTTTATATTCCTCTTCAATCTGAATATCTCCTTGTATCTTAACCTCACCTTCCTGAAGTATTGAAACTATCGGAGCATGATTTGTAAGCATCTGAAATTCCCCATTTGCTCCAGGTACGGTTACGGAGATAACTTCTCCTGTAAATAATACAGCTTCAGGGGATACAATTTCTAAGTACATAATTTAAACATTCTTATTAGACTTCAGCTAACATTTTTTCTCCAGCTTCAATCGCTTCTTCAATAGTCCCTTTAAGGTTAAATGCAGCTTCTGGCAAATGATCTAATTCCCCATCCATGATCATATTAAAGCCTTTTATAGTCTCCTTAATATCAACCAAAACACCGGGTATACCTGTAAACTGCTCAGCTACATGAAAGGGTTGTGATAAAAATCGTTGCACTCGTCTGGCCCTTCCAACAGCTGATTTATCTTCCTCGGAGAGTTCATCCATTCCAAGAATAGCTATAATATCCTGCAATTCCTTATAATGTTGTAATAGTTCTTTTACCCTTTGAGCACAGCCATAATGGTCTTTACCCAATACCTCAGGAGTAAGAATTCTGGATGTAGAATCCAGAGGATCAACAGCCGGATAAATACCTAGTTCCGCGATTTTCCTGGACAACACAGTAGTTGCATCCAAGTGGGCAAATGTAGTAGCAGGCGCAGGGTCTGTTAAGTCATCGGCTGGCACATAAACCGCTTGTACTGATGTAATGGAACCTCTTTTTGTTGATGTAATTCGTTCTTGCATTGTTCCCATTTCTGTGGCCAAAGTAGGCTGGTAACCTACCGCTGAAGGCATCCTTCCTAAAAGTGCAGACACTTCAGAACCTGCTTGAGTAAAACGGAAAATATTGTCAACAAAAAATAGTACATCCTTGCCTTGGCCTTCTCCTGCACCATCCCTAAAATATTCTGCTATTGTTAGTCCTGAAAGTGCAACTCTTGCACGGGCTCCTGGAGGTTCATTCATTTGTCCAAAAACAAATGTCGCTTTAGATTCTTTCATGACTTTCTTATCAACCTTAGATAAATCCCATCCGCCTTCTTCCATGGAGTGTAAAAATTCATCCCCATATTTTATAATTCCGGATTCAAGCATCTCACGCAATAAGTCATTTCCTTCTCTTGTACGCTCGCCAACTCCGGCGAAAACTGAAAGTCCACCATGCCCCTTGGCTATATTATTAATCAACTCCTGAATCAACACTGTTTTGCCAACACCGGCACCACCAAATAATCCGATTTTACCTCCTTTAGCATAGGGTTCAATAAGATCTATGACCTTTATTCCCGTAAAAAGAACTTCGGTAGAAGTAGTTAGATCTTCAAATTTTGGAGCTTCCCTATGAATTGGAAGTCCATTCTTTCCTGACTTCGGTAAATTTCCAAGGCCATCAATCGCATCTCCAATAACATTAAACAGGCGTCCATAAATATTTTCACCAACCGGCATTTGAATTGCGTTACCTGTAGATAATACTTCAGTACCTCTGCTCAAACCATCAGTAGAGTCCATAGATATAGACCTAATTGTATTTTCACCTGTATGTGATTGAACTTCTAATACCAAGAGAGAACCATCCTTCCTGGTAATTTCCAGGGAATCATAAATTCTTGGCAGTTCTGCGCCAGATGGAAATTCTACGTCAATAACCGGTCCAATGATCTGGGATACCTTACCTGTAACTTTAGCCATTATGCAAGTATTTATATTTAAAATTATAGCAATTTAAAAACGTCCTAAGATTGCGTATAAATTGATTGTATTTTCAGGCTGCAAAGATATGTTTTTCTATTTTAAATGGAAATTGTTTTGCCTTATTTTCTGGGCATTAAAAAAGCGCCTCTAATAAGGCGCTTTTATATAGTATTTTTATCGTTTACTGAAAGGTAGGTGAATAATTTGTAGGATAGTTGCCAATATCTACAAGATTCCCCGAAGCTTCAAAATTAGAACCATAGGTGGCGTCTATTGCTTTCATAAATTCGTTAGCTATTAAAGCATAGCCTCTGGATGTAGGATGCACTCCATCCAATGAAAAAGCTCCTCCTGTTACCAAATTTGAGGTTAAAGTAAAATTACCACTCGTAATACCGCCATTTGCCAATTGGCTCAGTAAGGTATTTGCATCAACAAAAGCAAGACCTGCAGCATTTGCTGTACTGGATATAGTGGCATTAAAAGCCGTGGTTGCCACTGCGATTTCCATTTGTTCACTGGGAACAAGTACCCATTTATCTTCCAAAGGTATAGCAACACCATTTACGGTTAGCGGGTTATTTGGGTCTGCCAGAGTACCAATAAAATTCGCGGCCGGCAAAACGATCAAATCTTCTGCCGTAGCCTGTCTAATTCTGGGCAACCCGTCAAATGCCGGATTAATAGCTCCCAAATCTGTTAAGCTTTCATCTTCGATAACCACCGCATTGGTTTCGCCTTCCTCAAAACTAATAATTCTTGCAGCTGCCTCTTCCGGCGTAAAGAGTCCCGTTACTTCTAAAGCTGCCAATGCTGCCTGAATGCCCCCGTTATAGGGTGCATAAGCCTGATTTACCGCAGCTGCTGTCGCAGCATCTAAAGGTACGGGGTTATAAGGTACAGTAGTAAAATACGGTATGCTGGTCACGTCAGCAATATTAGCCACTACACCTCCTGAGCCAGAAGCTGTAAGCGTAGCTATCAAAGCTCCGTATGTTTGATCAAAACCTACTCCTGGAGGCCCGGAAACGGGCGTTATGGGATTGGTCCCATCTCCTCCGGAGAGTGCATATCCCAGAACATCATTATTTCCTATCCACAATAAAAAGAAAGATGGACTCTGGGCTACTGCCAATTCCAAAACACTGGCATCGGGGGTTGACCCTGTCATCCTAACAAAATAAGGATTGGCCAGTCCCAGTTGAAGATTCCCTAAATTACCATAGCCTGGTGCCAGTAGATGAAAACTTTTTGCCCCGGGTACTCCCAAATTGCCAAACGGGCCAGTAGGATTATTAAGGGCGATATCTGTGGTAACCGTTACAGGCCCTATCAAAGATTCTAAGGGAACCGGCCCGGCGCCCCCAAAAACAAGTCTGGGATCAAAACCTGGAAGCCGATTACCTGCTAAGGCCAATCCGCCAAAATTGTCATTGGTCAATGGTTGTGTAAAACTACCACCACCAACAAGTTCAAATTTTTGTGATAAAATGTTAGGGAATGAAGAAGACTGACTTGCGCTAAACAGAGCACCATCAGCAAATCCTGCCGTCAAGGAATTTCCCAAAGCAACAAAATTAGAAAAATCGGCAGATCCCGGAGTTGCTGGCGGTAACTCCTCTTCCACCTCTGTCATTTCAAAATCTTCTATATCATTGCAAGCCCAAAACCCTATAAGGCAAGCCAATAACCAGATATATTTTATTTTCATATTCATCATATTATAATGTGTTAATTGACCAAGATACATAGTAAATGGAGCCTATAAACCCAGTCCCGAAAGCAGTGAAGTATTCTGTTCCAAGAATATTGCTGCCTCCTATCTTAAACGTTGATTTTATGCTGGGAACTCTATAATTAAACTGGGCATCAAGTGTATGGTACTCCGGAACAACCCCGTTTCCAAAAGTAGCTTCCCAGAAATAATCATCACTGAATCTGTAGGCAATATTAAATCCGAAATTATCAAAAAGTTCAGTATTGCCAAAGGATGCTTTGAATTTATGTTCCGGGGTGTTGAAATTAGACATAAAATCAGGATTGGCCTCCTGATCAAAATCCTGCTTTGTAAAAGTATAGCTGCCACCCAGATCAAAATTTCCCAATATTCTTAAAGTTAGTCCCAAGGAAGCCCCATAAGAGCTAATATCTACATCAGAATTTGTATATGTGCTCCAGGTTTGTATGTCCCCATTGGCTATGGCCGCAACCGAAAGAGATCCGTCACCAACAGTTCCGTAATAAGGGGCAATAACCACCTCCTGGGAAATGAAATCTTTATACTTGTTATAATAGGTGTTAAAATCTAAAGTTAATATGTCAATTTTACCTCTATATCCAATCTCAAATGAAGTTACCTGTTCTGGCTTTACAAGACCGGGATTAGCTATGATTAAATCAGCAGGATTTCTTGTTTGCGAAAAAGCCATAACCGAACTTGCGGAATAGGAGTTGTTATAAGCAACTGATCCTGTCTGAGTTATAGTAGCCGGTTGGCCTAAATCCTGTCCTCCACCACTAACATCGAAGTCTCTGGAATATCTGTCAAGATTTTCCGAGGCAGAACCTATTAAAATGGCTCTCCCTGCGTCCAGGCCTATGAACAAATCCTGAGTCGTAGGGTTCCTAAAACCTGTTTGTACTGAGGCTCTTATATTATGCTCACTATTGATCGTAAGTCCCGCGGATATTCTTGGTGAAAAGAAACCGTCAAAAAACTCTGATTTATCGTATCGAATAGATCCTGTGAGTTTGAGATTCATACTTTGATTTAATTCTAAATCCTTCTGGATTTGCGTATAGATACCATATTCGGAATAGTCAATTGGACCATCAAAATCTGTGTAAATTGTTCCAAATGAATTTAAACTGTACTGTCTAAAAGAACCTCCAACCTGGATATTTGCCCAGTCAGTTAAATGACTAAAATTATAATTTCCATCGGCATGATAGTATTTGGAAGCATCCTTAAATTGGGACCCTGAGGCAAGATCAGGATCCTTAATCACACTATTAAAAGCATTCTGAAATTCTGGTGTTCCAGGAAGAAAGCGGCCAGATTCTGCTTGTGCGCGTGCTGCAGCATGTGCCTGGGCATCTGTGGCGCCGCCTAAAGTTGCCTGTACATAAGTTCCTGCATATTCACCAAACCATGTATTGTCATCTTTCCATCTTCTATTAATGTTTATGCCTGTAAATACCATATCATAGGAATCCCCGGCTTTGTCTGCCACTAAATAGCCCCTCAGGAAAAAATTATCGTTTCTAACTTCGAGCTTGTGCTGTTGCTTAAAAAACCCATTAATATTGTATCTGTTGGTGCCTTGGTAAATAGTTGATCCTGTACCAACTTTACCCACATAGGAAATTTCGAGACTTTTGCCTATTGTAGGTCTGTAATACAATCCCCAATCTGCTTTTATACTTTCTGCATTATAATTGGTGAGATCTTTTTCATTGTATCCGGTTCTACTTACTTCCACTGCCGGAACCAGGGCATTGGCTCCTTCCGGGAGAACTCCTAGGCCTTCAAGGGTTACAGCCACACTTTTGATATTTGTCGAAACCTCGTCACCATATACATTAATACCATCATAATTCAGGTCTGCCCTGGTAAGGGTAGGATCAAACTTATCTACCTCGCTTGTAGCGGCCCAATCTGTTCCTTTCAGGTAGCCAAAGTTTACCTTACCAGCGAATTTATCAGAAAACTTATATGCTGCCCTAATTCCAAAATCTGTATAGCTATTATCCCCGGCCGCTACTTGTGATGTAATTCCCTGCTTCATAGAAACACTGATTCCCTGATAGTCAAAGGGGCTTTTACTACGCATAAAAAGAATCCCATTAAAAGCATTTGCACCGTATAATGCTGAAGACGCTCCCGGTAACAATTCAATACTTAGTACATCAGGTTCAATTAAACCAACCAAGTTGCCGATTGGAAAGTTTAACGCGGGAGTAGAATTATCCATCCCATCTACCAACTGCATAAATCGGGTATTAGCAAAGGTTGCAAATCCACGGGTATTCACGGATTTAAAGGTTAAACTGTTAGTGTTTATATCAACCCCTTTTAAATTTTCTAACCCACCATAAAAATCTGCTGCAGTCGTATTCTTTATTGCCTCAAGGCCTAATCGTTCAACGGTAACAGGAGATTCAAAAATCCGTTCCGGTGTTCGGGAAGCTGAGATTACCACTTCGTCTAAAAACGTTTGTTTCTCAATGAGGATAACAGAAATGGTTTGATTGTTCGCTGTAACATCAGCGGTTGCTTCAGAATATCCAATACTGGTTATCTTTAATTGAAAGGGAGGTACTTCAGAAGTTTCAAGAACAAAATTACCATCAAAATCGGCGGTTGTTCCTATCGTTTTCCCAACTATAACAACGTTAGCTCCCGGAACAGGTTGCCCATTTTCATCCGCTACATTTCCATTCACGGTTGTCTGCGAATAAGCTCCTATACCAAACATCAGGAGGGCAAAAATAAAGATTCTTCTCATGTTAATTTTGAGTTAAATTAGTATGTAGCCAAGATACAGAAATTTTTAAATTGTGAATGTATAAAGTGAAAAAACTATGGTTAAATGTTAATAATTTCGCAATTTAAGTCCCTATTAACTAGTAAATTCATAATTTAAATAAAAAAGACGACCATTAAAATGGTCGCCTTATCCTATTTTTATACTTACAATCTGTTAATCTACTATTCCACCGTAACCGATTTAGCTAAATTCCTAGGTTGATCTACATTACATCCTCTCATTATAGCAATATGATAAGATAATAATTGTAGTGGTATGGTAGTTAAAAGCGGGGTAAGACATTCGATAGTTTCAGGCACCTCTATCACGTGGTCTGCCAATTCTTTTACCTGATCATCACCCTCCGTAACAATGGCTATAATTTTTCCTTTTCGGGATTTTATTTCCTGAATATTACTTACTACTTTCTCATAATGACCTTTATTGGTAGCAATAACAATAACAGGCATATGTTCATCAATAAGTGCAATAGGGCCGTGTTTCATCTCCGCAGCGGGATATCCCTCAGCATGTATATAACTTATTTCTTTAAGTTTAAGTGCTCCTTCCAGTGCTACAGGAAAGTTATAACCCCTTCCCAGATATAAACAGTTTTCTGAATCTTTATATTCATTTGCAATTATTTCAATCAAAGGATTAGATTGAAGCGCTTTTTCTACTTTACTTGGTATATTCTCTAACTCAGTTAGGTATTCATGAAACTTAGATTCAGAAAATTTACCTTTTTCTTTTGCCAGTTTTAGCGCAATAAGTGTCAAAACTGTTATCTGAGTTGTAAATGCTTTAGTGGAAGCCACACCAATTTCCGGCCCCGCATGTGTATACGCCCCCGCATGAGTCTCGCGTGCTATTGAAGAACCTACTACATTACATACTCCAAATACGTATGCTCCTTTCTCTTTGGCCAGCTTAATAGCCGCTAATGTATCGGCAGTTTCACCGGATTGCGAAATGGCAATAACCACATCTTTTTCTGTAATTACCGGGTTTCTATATCTAAACTCTGATGCGTATTCAACCTCTACGGGTATTCTTGCCAAATCTTCAAAAATATACTCTGCAACTAATCCGGCATGCCAGGATGTTCCACATGCTACAATAATGATCCTGTTTGCGTTGAGAAACTTTTCCAGGTTCTCATCAATCCCTGACATTTTAATTATACCCTGATCAGCTAGTAACCTTCCTCTGTAAGTATCTTTTATAGCACTTGGCTGTTCATAAATTTCCTTTAACATAAAATGATCATACAACCCCTTTTCAATTTCTTCAAGGTTAAATTGAAGCTCCTGCACCAATGGGTATGCTATTGCATCATCCTTTATTTTTCGCAGTTTAATTTCTTTGCCAAGACGCACAATGGCCATTTCCTGGTCTTCCAGATAAACTGTCTTATTAGTAAATTCTATAAAAGGTGATGCATCAGAAGCTATGAAAAACTCATTTTCTCCAATGCCTATTGCCAATGGACTCCCTAATTTGGCGACTACAATTTCATCCGGCTTTTGAACATCAAATACAGCAATTGCGTAAGCTCCCACAACCTGGTTTAGTGCAATCTGAACGGCCTTGCCTAATAAAACCTTTTCCTTTTTCTTTACTTCTTCAATAAGGTTAATCAATACTTCCGTATCGGTGTCAGATTCGAAGGTATAACCCCTTTTAGTTAGTTCTTGTTTTATGGATTCATAATTCTCTATAATCCCATTATGAATAATTATAAGATTTCCTGAATTTGAATAGTGCGGATGTGAATTCACATCGTTTGGAACCCCGTGGGTTGCCCATCTTGTATGTCCAATACCAACATTTCCATTTAAAGGAATATTTGTCTCTGATCGTTCTTGAAGATCTTTGACTTTGCCTTTGGTTTTGGCCAAATTAATTCTATTCCCGTCATACAAGGCAATTCCTGCACTATCATACCCCCGGTATTCAAGACGTTGCAGGCCCTTCATGATTATGGGATAAGCATCCCTAAATCCAATATATCCGACGATTCCACACATATTTGTTTAATTAAAAGATTAGAAGATGAGCAAATTTACAAGAAGAAAAGTAAACTCTCCTGTAAATTCGGTTATATAACGATAAAATACTGTAAGTGGTGTTCTATGATTATTTTAATTTGGCTCCGTATAGAATATCTCTAACTTTAGCTTCATGTCCTCTTCTTCAACAGGAACATTGTTGCCAAAAAGAACGGTACTTAAAGGCGTAATTGTTGCAGCAACCGGTAAATCTTCTTCAGTCAAATCAAGGACAGCATTTTTAGAAGCAATAGTTGCCAAATCTGCAGTTACTGAGAGGCCCAGAGTGATATTTGTAGAATCTCTAATTAAAATATCATTTATATAATTAGTGATTTTCAATTTATATTTTACCCCCTTGTTGTTCTCCTTTTCCAATGACCCTCCATAATTTATATTAATTCTATTTCTGATATCAGGATCGCTAATCACACTAAGATCGTATATAGGACGGTTTGTCTCTGAATTAAAAAGGTATAATGCCGGAGGTTCATCAATAACGCCGGCCATATCTAACATTTCTCTGTCTACATAAAAGATGAGGTTAGCTTCATTAACAATCCAATTCTTTGCTTTGATCTCGTTTAGAATATTCTCTGCGTTATTCTCCTCAAATAATTGGATCTCCGTATAAGATCCTGAACCTCCTTTAAGATATATTCTATCTGCATTTTCATTTGTATCCAGATCATTTGTAATCTCAGATGGAAAAGGCTCATTTGTTAAAGTGTTGACTGCATTGCCATTAACTGTTCCTAAGTTTAAATCACTGGTAATTAATGTTAATTGGTATTCTGATTCTTCCTTAATAATTTCTTCATCTTCCAACTGATCATACTCGTAGGTAATAGTAATAGTAGCATCAGTGATATCAAGAACAAGCAGAATATCATCGGTGATAGCAGAAACAGATAAATGAAGTCCTCTGATAAAGTCACTGAAATTTGCCTGACTTAATAATTCTGACTGGCCTTCCTTATCCAAAATATTTTGTTGAAAAAAGTCAGGGTCCAATGCCACCTGAATACCAGGTTGGATGCGTACAGGTTCATTTAATGATTCATCTGCTTCCGTATCAGGGTCATCTTCCGGAAAAATCAAAGTTTCTTCATCTGATATTGTTACCTCACCATCAAAGAGTACTTCAGAAACAAAATCGGGGGAAAACTCCTGAGTTGAATAGTATTCCTGTGATTCCAGAAAACCTGTATCCGGATCCAAATCTCTTAAAAAATATGTAGATCTTTCTACTTTGAAATTAAATGGAACTTCCCGGTTACCATAAATACTGTCAAGGTCAACTTTTCGCGGATACCTATTTACAGAAATTTCGGTGTCATCACCATCTTTTATTCCGTCATTATCTGTATCGTCACTTAGAGGATTTGTTCCTATTGATCTTTCTTCAGAATCAGTAAGGCCATCTCCATCACTGTCGCTATTCGGATCGTCCGGGTCTGCATCAAAAGCATCTGGTACACCATCCAAATCCCTGTCTCCATTCGGGTTTTGAAGGTAAGGAATATAAAGAATTACTTCTTTAACAGTTTCATTCTCCTCAATTGCCGTCTCGTCCGGATCAGTAAGGGAATTATCTTCTCTTTCCTGGCTTGAAAGTCCAAATACCGGATTCCCAGAACCTCCTTGCAATCTTAGTTGAGAAGTTATACTAGCCTCAGTGCTGCCATAGAGCGGGTCATTATATTTTCCAATTTGGTATATTGGAAGTTTGTTAGTCTCAACAGCATTGATTTTTTTGTTAAATACAAAAACGTCATATGTCGCTTTGTTTGTTATAAACGGATCGTCTCCAATAACGCCATCTCCAATTGTAGTAAGGTCTTCATCGCACGATACAATACTGAACATGAGTACCAAAACTGCAAGAGCAGAGAATACAAATTTTAAAAAAATCTTCATGAGGCCTATTTTAAAACTTCAGTGCTATAAAAGTTTGCATATGCTTCTTCAAATTCCTGTAAAGGAACATATGGCAACATAGGTTTTTGGAGGTTGGTAATGTATTGACTTAAATCTTCTGAAATTTCTTCGGCAGCTAAAATAATGGCATCAGAAAAATCTACAGCAACTTTTAACAAATTATTATAGGTGGGAGACTCTAGATGGGAGATACTATCTTCAGTAATTCCATCAAATAATATTTTTTTCTTCATATTACTATCCAGATTTCCATCAAAACCTTTACTATAAACTGAGGTGACAATTTTACTATCTACAAATAGTGGTTCATCTGCGTAATAGGTTCTTAGATATAATGGTAAAAGTGAAGCCATCCATCCATGAACATGGATAATATCTGGAGACCAATTCAATTTTTTTACTGTTTCAACTACGCCCTTTGCAAAGAAAATGGCCCTTTCATCATTATCAGGGAAAAGTTCTCCATTCTCATCAGTAAAAGTGGCTTTGCGTTTAAAATACTCCTCATTATCTATAAAATATACCTGTATACGCTCACGGTGTATTGAAGCAACTTTAATGATAAGCGGCATGTCCATATCATTTATGACAAGGTTCATTCCAGATAGCCTGATTACCTCATGCAACTGATGCCGCCGCTCATTGATATTGCCATACCTTGGCATAAATATTCGTATTTGGCCCTTTTTACTATTGACCATTCTTGGCGTTTCGTAAGACATTAAGGAAACTTCATTCTCTGGTAAATAGGGCACTAATTCAGAAGATACAAACAATATCTTTTTACCATTCATAAAACAATGTATTTTGTTTATCGGAAAAACATAGCTGCAAAATTACAAAAATAATGTAGAATAGCAGTAATTATAGTAAGTTTGCTGGCTTTTATAATTGATTATGTTATTATTCAGTAGCAAAAAGGAACTAATAGCTCATTTGGCCACATTAAAAAATACTTCAACAGCTGTTGGTTTAGTTCCTACTATGGGGGCATTACATAAAGGGCATCTTTCTTTAGTTAAAAAAGCTATCTCTGAAACAAAGACTGTTGTAGTCAGTATTTTTGTAAATCCTACCCAATTTGACAATAAAGATGATTTAAAAAAATATCCCGACACGCTAGATGCAGATCTTGAATATCTAAAAAAAGTTTCAGATGAACTCATTGTTTTTACCCCTTCGGTAACAGAATTGTATTCCAACAACATCAGTTCAAAAGAATACGATTTTGATGGTTTAGACGAGACAATGGAAGGGGAATTCAGATCGAATCATTTTTTGGGTGTGGCAACAGTAGTAGAAAAGCTTTTTTCTATTGTTAAGCCAAATAAAGCCTATTTCGGCGAGAAGGATTTTCAGCAATTATTAATTATTAAAAAATTAATTAAAAAAACCAATATGCCAATTGAAATTATTGGCTGTCCAATTGTCAGAGAACCCCACGGACTTGCAATGAGTTCCAGGAACGAAAGACTGCCAAAAGGCATAAGGGTCAAAGCCTCTTGTATTTATGAAACACTTTTGGCTGCCAAAAAACTATTTGGCACGAAAAGTGCTACAAACGTAATGAATTGGGTTAAAAATAAATTTGATAAACAGCCTGAATTTGAGTTAGAATATATAAAAATTGCTGATCAGGATACTTTAGGTCCTGTAAAAAGAAAACAAAAAAACAAAAAATATAGGGCCTTTATCGCAGTTTATGTCAACGGGGTGCGGCTCATAGATAATATAGCCCTTAATTAATTAACTTTGTACCATGCAAATAGAAGTTGTCAAATCTAAAATACATCGGGTTCGCGTTACCGGAGCTGACCTTAACTATATAGGTAGTATTACAATAGATGAAGATCTTATGGATGCTGCTAATATTATTCAAGGTGAAAAAGTTCAGATTGTCAATAATAATAATGGTGAACGATTGGAGACCTACGTTATTCCCGGACCAAGGGGTACTGGTGAACTAACCCTAAATGGTGCAGCAGCCAGAAAAGTTGCAGTCGGAGATATTCTGATTTTGATTACATATGCCAGAATGGATATTGAAGAAGCCAAAAATTTTAATCCGGCTTTAGTGTTCCCTGATGAAAAAACTAATCTATTAAAATAGTCTTGACTAAAGAACTGAAAAAGATCTTAAAAATCATACTCCCAATTGCTTTGGGAGTTTTTTTAGTCTGGTATTCATATAGAATTACTTCTGAAGAAGACAGGATACAAATAATCAGGTACATAAAAGAGGCAGACCTGTTTTGGGTAGGACTCTCTGTATTTATAGGAATTTTGAGCCATATTTCCAGAGCAATCCGATGGAATTATCTTTTAGAACCCATGGGGTATACCCCAAAAGTGTCTAACAATATTTTCATTATCCTGATGGCTTACTTTGCTAATTTAGGCATTCCAAGGTCTGGAGAAGTATTAAGAGCAACAGCACTTGCAACCTACGAGGAAGTTCCTTTCCAAAAAGGCTTTGGTACAATTGTTACCGAACGGGTAGTAGATTTGTTAATGTTGCTTTTAATAATTCTAATGGCTCTTTTTTCGCAGACCGACATAATACTTGCCTTCTTAAACGAAAAGGGTGTGGGCTTTACAGCTACCCTGGTTTTTCTTTGTGTAGGCTTTATAGGACTATTGTTTGTCATGGCCTTTTTAAGACGTTCAAATTCAAGATTTGCCATTAAACTCAGGGACTTCATCAAAGGTTTATTAGATGGTGTTTTAAGTATTTTTAAGATGAAAAAGAAATGGGCATTTGTCCTGCACACTATTTTTATTTGGGGTGCTTATGTTCTTATGTTTTGGGTCATAAAATTTACAGTTCCAGAAACTATTGATCTCTCATTTGGGCAATTACTGGTGGCCTTCGTAGGCGGCGCCTTTGCCATGTCTACTACAAATGGGGGCATAGGCCTTTACCCAATAGCAGTAAGTAAATCCCTTGCCATTTTTGGTATTTCAGCTGTTTCCGGTAATGCGTTTGGTTGGATTATGTGGATAGCACAAACTTTTATGGTCGTGCTTTTTGGTGCAATATCTTTCCTGCTCTTACCGTTATTGAACAGGAATAAATAGCATAAAGCTGTTTACAAATACCTTGGCATGACACGTAATTTTTTTCTATTTGCTACAATACTCTTCTGTGCAGGTTTAGAAGCACAAATAACACAAGAGATTTTTGAATCCTTTAAACTGCAGGAGAGGAGGGATGTAAAATATTATATCCCTGAAGATTATAGCCCTGAGAAAAAATATCCTTTAGTTGTTGTTCTAGATGGAGAATACCTTTTTGATCAGGTGGTTGCGAATTCCAAATTTTACAGCTCCTTTCAGGGTACTCCAGAGACCATAATAGTTGGTGTTTTGCAGAACGAAAATGATTTGAGATGGGAAGACTGTGCCTTTGAAGAAGACACGGGACTTCCTGCAGAAAAAGGTAAATTATTTTTTGAATTTCTTGGAATGGAACTCATACCCTATCTCAAGACCACATACAATACGGCTCCTTTCAGCATGTTTGTTGGCTATGATATTACCGCAAACTTTGGGAATTATTATTTATTCAAAGAAAAATCCCTATTTAATGCATTCATTAGTATATCTCCTTATCTGGCGCCGGAAATGGAGAACAGAGTACCTGCCAGACTTAGTGAAATTAATCAACAAATTTTTTATCATTTAATTGTTGGTGGAGAACAGAATGATAGCAGAAATGCGATATTGCAAATGGACAAGGCATTGAAAAGCATAGATAAAGAAGGTTTCAATTATCACTTTGATGAATATCCCACGGCTAACGAGGTTTCTGTGGCAACCTATGGAATTGGGAAAGCCTGGGGAAGCATGTTTGAAATTTTCAAACCCATTACCCCAAAAGAATACAAAGAAAATATTCTTACATCAGAAGAACCTGTTTATAAATATTTGGAAGATAAATACAATTCTATTGAAGAATTATTTGGGTTTAGGAAAGAAGTTGAATTAAATGATATAATGGCCATATATGCGGCGAGCAGGAAAAAAGATGATTTTGAGTCTTTAAAACCCCTTGCGGAATTGTGCAAAGAAGAATTTCCGAATACAATGCTTGGATTCTACTTTGAAGGAGAATATTATGAAGAACTGGGAGAGGGCAAAAAAGCACTCAGGACTTTTGAGAAAGCCTTCGCGATGGAAGAGATCGATTTTCTGACAAAGGAAATGGCTTTAGAAAAAATGGACGCCTTAAAAGCAGACTTTGGCTTTTAGAACAAGTTGCTTCAATCTTTTTTACTTTGATATGGATTGATATTTAAAGTAGCAACATTCTTTTGATTTCTATAGTAACCACAATATCTTTAGCCAAAACCAGCTTAGGGTCAAATGGCTAAAACAAAAACAGCTTTTTTTTGTCAGAATTGCGGTACACAATATGCCAAATGGGTAGGACAATGTAGTGCCTGCAAAGAGTGGAATACCATTGTTGAAGAAATAATCCAAAAAGAAAAGGATATTCCTTGGCGAAATGTCAAGGATACTAAGTCCATTACATCGAAGCCTGTTTTGGTTGGACAGATCAATGCTTCCAGGGAATTCAGACTCGATATTTCTGACAAAGAATTTAATCGGGTATTGGGTGGAGGTTTAGTCCCTGGGTCACTGGTTCTACTCGGTGGAGAACCTGGTATTGGTAAAAGTACATTACTGCTGCAAATTGCTCTAAGGCTTAGCTTGAAGACCTTATACGTTTCGGGCGAAGAAAGTCTGAAACAAATTAAAATGAGAGCAGAGAGGATTCAACCAAATAATCAGACCTGCTACATACTTACCGAAACCAAGACCCAAAATATTTTTAAACAGATAAATGATATTGCACCCGATATAGTCGTCATTGATTCAATTCAAACCCTCCATTCTGAGTATATAGAATCTTCTGCGGGGAGTATATCTCAGATTCGTGAATGTGCTGCTGAACTTATAAGATTTGCTAAAGAAACGAATACACCTGTTATTTTAATTGGTCATATTACAAAAGATGGAAATATTGCCGGGCCAAAGATTTTAGAGCATATGGTAGATACCGTTTTGCAATTTGAGGGTGACCGAAATTATGTTTACAGAATTTTACGAGCGCTGAAGAATCGATTTGGGTCAACAGCAGAGTTGGGCATCTATGAAATGCAAGGCGATGGGCTTAGGGAGGTAAATAATCCTTCGGAGGTATTACTTTCAAAAAGTGATTCAGGACTTAGTGGTACGGCTATTGCTTCCACAGTTGAAGGCATGCGGCCTTTGATGATAGAAATTCAGGCTTTAGTGAGTTCAGCAGTCTACGGTACTCCACAACGTTCTACTACAGGATATAATGCCAAACGACTGAATATGTTACTCGCTGTTTTGGAAAAAAGAGCTGGCTTTAAACTTGGAGCAAAAGATGTGTTTTTAAACATTACCGGGGGAATAACTGTAGACGATCCCGCCATTGATCTCGCGGTAATAGCTGCTATTTTGTCAAGCAATGCAGATATCCCAATAGAGAAAAATGTATGTTTCGCCGCAGAAATTGGTCTTGCCGGTGAAATAAGGCCTGTGCAAAGAGTTGAACAGCGAATTCTAGAAGCCGACAAACTTGGATTTTCAACAATTTTTGTTTCAAAGAACAATAAAATTGCACTTAAGAATACAAAAATAAATATTGAATTGGTCTCCAAAATTGAAGATGTAGTTAACAAACTCTTTATTTAAAGAACACTATAAATATCTTATCCAGAGCAAAGTCTTTTTCAACCCATAAAAGATGATATACTCACTTATTAAATAAAATTAAGGCGCAGGATCGGGTATATTATTATAAATTGTTTCAATACCCATTATAAGCTCATCCGAAAGATCAACTTCAATACTGGATATGTTTTCCTTCAACTGTTTCATCGATGTTGCACCAATAATATTACTGGTTACAAATGGTCTTGAATTCACATATGCAAGTGCCATTTT
>NZ_JBATGR010000003.1:0-2378 GCF_049665975.1 Eudoraea sp. | reverse complement strand
ATAGAAATCCCTACCATATTTGGCATCCAGGATTCTGCACCAAACTCAATGAGGGTAGGCCTGGATTGTAATGTAAGTACCAACCCAATTATGAACCCGGTTACCAGAACCAGGACCAGGGAACGATTACCCATATGATAACACTGCCTAAGCAACTCTTTAAACTCAAAAGGAGGCCTGAACAGTTCCTTAAAAAAGCGGCCGGCAAAATATGCCAGCTCCCCTATCTCAATAAAGAATTGTTTTATTCCACCCAAACTTCGTTTTACCGTACTCATGGGTTATTTAACTTATGGACTTACTCTTTCAAATTTACCTTTAAAACGCTATACTATAAATGATATAAGTCATATGTATAAACTGATCTTGCTCATGGTCTGTTTGTCTAATGAACACTAATTTTATGCTGTCTCGGATAATTCTGTGACCAATGGAAGTAGGAATAAAATCACAATACAAATGACTCTAAAACCTGTACTTTTTATTGGGATCCTCATTTTAGGAATTGGTGCTTCTTTTACACCCCCTATCAATTTATATAAACTACCAAAAGAAACGCAAGTAGGACCCAGGGAGCTTATTCCTGATTCTGTAAAAAAACTCATTACGGGCAGTTGGATCCATATTACACGTGATATTGCCATAAGTCAATATTTTAACTATATGGATTCTTTGGTAATAGCCTATGATTCTTTGGTTCCTTACCCCTTATCAGAACACCTCCTGGTACATGCCAATCCCTGGATAATTGACACCCTGGCGAATACGGATTACTATAGAATGATGGCGCGTGATTCATTTGTTTATGATCAGCGTAAACTATTAGTTTTAAGATTATTAGACTCTATAATGCTCCCGGATTCCCTAACGGCAGCCACCATCCTGAATTCGTTTAATAGAATGTATCTCGATGTAAACATTCCTGAATTTAAGCTGCGAATTTATCAGGATACCACAGCACTATTTAACTTTCCGGTAAGAGTTGGAAAAAACACAAAAAAATATTTGGCTATGGCTGACAAAATCACCGACCTACGTACCAAAACGGGTAGCGGAAAAATTGTCAGGCATGAAAAGGATCCGGATTTTTATAATCCTGTTAACCACAAACGCTTCTATCTCACCAAAAGAGACGATAAAAAAACAACCTTAATGCCACAAATACCCTGGATAGAGACTGAAATTGACGATGTCAGAAATGGCCAGATGATACATCCTACCACCAATCCTGAAACTTTGGGCAAATCCAGTTCCAATGGCTGTATTGGCACAAAAGAATCAGATGCCTGGATCATTTACTATTATGCACCGCTGGGAACTGCGATCACAATCCGTTACGATTTGGAACTTACCGAGGCTTCGGGTGATACAATTCAACTGAAGAATATTTATGGATATTGATGTTAAAGATCAGATTTATCACCAAAGAACCGTGGAATATCTATAAATCAAACGGACCTCCATTTCAATCCGGTAGGATAGCCGAAATACGCTATTTAGTTGAACTAATTGGCTTCAACAAGAGGAATCTCCAACGCCAATTGGGCATTAACCAAATCATCAATTTTACTTTCCACCTGAAAATAGAGCGCTGCTTTTGTGGCCGGAAGAATCTTTTTGAATTTTTTATAATAACTCTTATTAAGCTTAAGCAGCTTTGTCTGGTAAGCCAAGGACCGATTCACAAGGGCATCGGCTTTTTCATCTGTCATTGACTCATAACTGGCGGCAAAATCTTTAATAATATTAACTCGTTCCGTATGAACATTATACAATTTGGAATTGTATTCGTTGTATAAGGCCCAAAACGGACCACTCTCAGCCTCGCTAAGCTCCATCGTCTCAGCTACGGCTGCCTTTTTTTCAGTATTTAAAACATCTCTTACAACCTCAAGATAGTCATTAAAAGATTGAGAAAATGCAGGACTCATCATTAAAATCATTCCAATAACGAGTAAAATATTTTTTGTTTTCATTTTAGATTATTTACGTTCATAATTAGAAGCGAAAATATAAATAAAACTAACTCGGCTACACTCTTTTTCGAGCTTATTCCGATTTGGCGCATAATGTCGCTAAGCGAAAATTTTTTATTCCAAATTCCTTAATAAAAAGAGTTAATTTACGGACAGCTAAGTACTGTTTTATATGGATTTTGCTTCAGTGAATTTAAAAATTACCTATAACACGCAAAGAAGGACCACTGAATGTCAAATCAAAACTACCTCTAAAATCAGTCTCGTCAATATTTGCGTTAAAGTTCATAAACTCATAATTAAGATTCACCCCAAGATTTCTTATAATCTGGAAAGTAACCCCCGGACTAATATTCCATAAACCCCCCGATATACTGTCAATTTTTATACCAAACCAGTCTA
>NZ_JBATGR010000002.1:0-6849 GCF_049665975.1 Eudoraea sp. | reverse complement strand
TCTACGGTCCACCAGTGTAAATTTCTGATAAGGGCCATTTCACTGGGCTCCCCCATATTTCGCTGTAATTTTTCAATGTGCTTCTCTGCTTTCTCAATATCAACCAGGGGAGTCCCTGCAGCTTCTTTTATTATGGATAGATACCTGACGGCCTCATAAAGTTCATAATCCTTGGCGCTGGAAATGGCCTTAGAGCCAATTTCGCCAAACCTTCTCAAATATTCTGCATATTCAGGATTTGCTATAATTGGTGCATGACCAGCTCCTTCATGGATAATATCGGGTGCAGGAGTGTATTCAATATGCTCAAGCTGTCTTATGTCTGATGCTATAACAAGCACATTGTAGGCCTGAAACTCCATGAAGGCTGCCGGAGGGATAAACCCATCTACGGCAACTGCAGCCCATCCAATTTCTTTTAAAATGCGATTCATCCCGTACATGTTAGGAATGTGATCTATAGAAATCCCGGTTTTATTGAGTCCTTCAACATATGATTTATGGGCTACATTACTTAGATAGTCCACATTTTTTCGCATAACATAACGCCAGACAGCCTGGTCAATGGCCGAATAATCCTCATAGTTCTGAGGTTTAATATATTGTTTAAGATGAGTGGGAAGCTTATCTAAAATAGGGTTACTTTCAAAAGACATAACTATTTATTAATGCCTTATAAAGATACAAAAAACCGCCCGAAGCGGGCGGTTATAAAATTAATTCGCAGCAATAACCTCAGGCGGATACTGTTGCAATATTTGTGAAACGAATTGACGAATACGTTTCTCTTTCTTTTCTATATTTTTAGTAGTATTCAGGGTGCCGACACCTCTGCCCTGCCAAACTAATTCTTTTTTTGCCGTATCTATTAAATCAATATATAAAGAACCTTCTGTTCTTGTGCTAACATTATTACCATAATAACCGGGTCCCCAAAAATAAGGGTTGTAATAACCAGGCCAACCCCAGCCCCAGCCCCAGCCATATCCATAACCCCAGCCGTTATAAACATCTACCTCTACTCGCTCATTGGTAAAAATACTCACAAGAATATCGGGTTTATCAGACTTCACAAAGCCGAGAGAATCCATTTCCGTTTCAATGGCCCTTAAGATTCGTTTCTTGTCCAGATCAGATATCTGAGCCCTGTCTATCCCAGTTTTGTAGAACGCATAGCTCTTATATTCCTTAAAATCGGTTTGTCTATCGTAATCAGATAAAACACTGACCGAGGCGCAAGAACTTAAGAAGAGAATGAAAAGTACCGGTATCGCAACTATTTTTATCTTTTTCATAATAATATTTTTTGGGTTCGTCAACCATTAAGTAGATAAATATGGCACAATTATCATGCCAAATAAACAATTATATTACTGCATATTTGTCTTTGCATTATACCCGTAAGGACAATGTCTGCAGTTGCTCTCACAACAATACCCGCGTTTAAGATGATATTCTTTTGTAAAAACGCGATAGCCTTCTTCAGATAAGTAAAAATCACCTTCTTCTGCCGGTAATATCTTTTTCATATTTGTAAAATTACGAGATTATTGTTAATAAAACAGTTCACGAAAATTCAAAGCCCGATAAAATAATACAGATTCCATTGATATCATCTTAACGAATATGTTGGTAAGCTCTCTTAATTTTTGGGTTAAAACAAAATTTAACAATTATATTTGTTAAAAGCTGCTTATACAATTGCTTATGATTGTGATAATTAGACAATTTTTTTACAGAGATTATGTAGGCTTATCTTTATGGCCATTTATCATTCTCAAAAATGTACGGTTAAAACAAGATGCTGTTTTAATTAATCACGAACGGATACATTTACAACAACAACAGGAACTTCTTATACTTCCTTTTTATTTTTTATATATCTCAGAATGGTTGCTCAGATCATTGCTTTATTTTGACAGCTATAAAGCATATCAAAATATTAGTTTTGAACGCGAGGCCTATCAAAATGAGATAAATATGGAATACCTCACAACGAGAAAACGTTTTAGCTTTATTAAATATCTTTGGAGCCATTAAGCCTTGTACTTGTGTTGGTCTCCAATCAAAAAATATCCTTGCCCCTCTTAAAGAAAAAGAAAGTAGAACTTCATATAAAGCGTGAGGATTTAATACATCCTCAAATTTCAGGAAATAAATACCGTAAACTTAAGTACAACCTGCTTAAGGCAAAGGAATTGAAGTATGATACCATACTAACTTTCGGCGGTGCTTATTCTAATCATATTGCGGCAACCGCCTACGCCGGTAAAAAGGACAGGATGAAGACTATAGGTGTGATAAGAGGTGAGGAATTAGCTGGTTCATGGACAAGTAATCCAACCTTGTCTGCTGCAAATAAGCAAGGCATGAAGTTTAAATTTGTCTCCAGGGCTGACTACAGAAAAAAGGAGACAGCGGCTTTTTATAATAATTTAAAGGCAGAATTCGGAAATTTCTATCTGGTTCCTGAAGGCGGTACAAACAAATTAGCAGTTAAAGGCTGTGAAGAGATTCTTACCCAAAAAGACAGCGAATTTGATGTAATCTGCTGCTCTGTTGGAACCGGAGGTACTTTGGCCGGAATTATTAATACGGCTACGCCTAACCAACGGGTAATAGGTTTTCCTGCGCTTAAAGGCGACTTTTTAAGGAAAGATATTTGTAAATTTGTCGAAAATGGGAACTGGGAATTATATACAGATTACCATTTTGGTGGCTATGCCAGGGTTGATGAATCATTAATATCGTTTATAAATGAAATGAATCAAAACCATGAAATACCCCTTGATCCGGTCTATACGGGAAAAATGATTTACGGTATTTTAGACATGATTGCTAACGATTTTTTTAAACCCAAGACTAAAATATTGGCTATTCATACCGGTGGATTGCAAGGAATAGCAGGAATGAATTTATATTTGAAAGACAAAAATTTACCCATAATCGATATATGAAACACGCTACGCTGGCAGTTGTTTTAGTTTTTTTACTTCTGAGTTGTGGAACTAAAAAAAGAACTACCTATTCCAAGAAAGGATCATCCGAGGTTGTAAAGTCTAACAAAACCAATAAAGATTATACAAAGTTTCCTTTTCCGGAGGATGCCAAAAAGTTTACATACTTTTCAACTTCCTCAATTGATGAGTATTTGGATACCTTTTCGGAAATAGCCCAATTTGAAATGAAAGCCTATGGCATACCAGCGAGTATTACTTTGGCACAGGGCATTCTTGAAAGTGGCTACGGCACAGGGGCTCTTACTGTAAAAACAAATAATCACTTCGGAATTAAGTGTCATAACAGTTGGGATGGGGAGTTTGAATATCACGATGATGACGAAAAAGGCGAGTGTTTTAGAAAATACAATCATCCAATGTACTCATTTCGTGATCATAGTATTTTTCTATCATCCAGGGCCCGCTATGCTTCCCTGTTTGAATTACGCCGGGATGATTATAAGGGATGGGCAAAAGGGCTTAAGAAAGCAGGCTATGCCACGGATAAAAGCTATCCTCAAAAATTGATTTCCTTTATTGAAAGGTATCAACTCTACAAATACGACAAGGAAGTTTTGGCCAGGGGATATCAGGTTAAGGCAGAACCTAAAAAATATGATTACAAAAAGTATGTAGTCCAAAAGGGAGACACCTTATATTCTATATCCAGAACCTATTTTATTTCCGTTGATGAGTTAATGAAACTTAACGACATGAACTCCAGTAACTTGTCTGTTGGACAGGAATTGAAGGTTAAATCTGAAAGAGTAAAATAACTATTATGATTTATCAGAGAAGCAGCGCCTTATTTGCAGAGGCTAAGAAATATATTCCGGGTGGTGTAAATTCTCCGGTCCGCGCTTTTAAGGCAGTTGGAGGTGATCCTGTTTTTGTTGAAAGGGCCAAAGGAGCTTATTTATATGATGTGGATGGAAATAAGTTAATTGACTATATTTCTTCCTGGGGTCCGCTTATTTTGGGGCATGCGTATGAACCTGTAATTAATGCAGTGATCAATAAAGCTAAGCTTGGCACTTCTTTTGGAATGCCTACAGAAATTGAGACAGAATTAGCTCAGTTGGCAGTGTCTATGGTTCCCAATATTGATAAGATTAGATTTGTAAATAGCGGAACAGAAGCTTGCATGAGTGCCATTCGTCTGGCGCGTGGATTTACTGGAAAAGATAAGATTATAAAATTTGCCGGATGTTATCACGGACACTCAGATTCCTTTTTAATTCAGGCGGGAAGTGGTGCCGTAACATTTGGCAGTCCTAATAGCCCCGGAGTAACCAAAGGTACCGCAAAGGATACCTTATTGGCAGAGTATAACAACCTGGAAAGTGTGATTACCCTGATTGCGGCTAACAAAGATGAAATTGCCGCTGTTATCATAGAGCCAATAGCTGGTAATATGGGTTGTATTGTTCCATCAGATTCTTTTATGGATGGGCTTAGAAAGATCTGCACTGAAGAAAATATTCTGTTGGTTTTTGATGAAGTAATGACAGGATTCCGGCTAGGTCGTGGTGGTGCGCAAGAAGCCTTAGGAATAGATGCTGATATTGTTACTTATGGAAAGGTAATTGGTGGAGGGCTTCCCGTAGGGGCATTTGCCTCCCGAGATGAAATTATGGCTCATCTGGCTCCCGATGGGCCTGTTTATCAGGCTGGTACTCTTAGTGGTAATCCTTTGGCTATGAGTGCCGGACTTGCCATGCTCACAGAATTAAATAATCGTCCTGAGATTTTTGATAGCCTGAATAAAAAAACAGCTTATCTTCATGAGGGCATATCTTCTGTGTTGGTAGAACATGGAATTCCTCATCAAATTAATCGCTTTGGATCTATGATTTCGGTTCATTTTACTGAAAATCCAGTTATAGATTTTAGCAGTTCTGCTCAAGGTAATAATGAGTTATTCCGAAAATATTTTCATGGAATGTTGGAGCAAGGAATTTATCTTCCTCCGAGTGCCTTTGAAAGTTATTTCTTAAACGATGCTATTACCTATAAAGATTTAGATAGTACAATTGAAGCCTTGAAGAATGTTGCTCCTAATTTGGTTTAAAAAGCAGTATTAATAAAGAAACGGGATATAGAAAAGTTATACTTTATTCTACACCCCGTTTTCCTAAAAACTCAAGACCTATTTGCCATGCCTCTTACCGGAATCATGTACTCTTTTACCATCTTTTCTATGATTTCTGTGATGCTGATTTGCACGTTCCCATTTTTGAAATTGCTCTTCTGACAGAATTTGTTTCATCTTTCCTTTTTGGACAATCATTCTATCCAATCGTTCATTTTGAAAGTCAAAACGTTCATCCGCACTCGGTTTAGATTCTTCAGCTTTTTCCTTTTTCACCTTCCGTTCCAACATTAAAGCCTTACGCTCCTTGGCATTCTCCAAATTTAATTTTTGAATTTCCTTTTGTTGAGCGGTACTTAAATCCAAAGCCAAAGTCATCTTCTTTGTCTTAAGTATGGCTATTTGTTCAGGGGTCATATCTTTCAATCCCCGTTGTTCAGAATTAAAATGCTGGCCTCTTTGAGAAAAACCCATCATTCCAATTAATAATACAGTTGTTACTAATACTTTTTTCATGTGTTTATGTTTTTGTTATATTCCTTTGATTACCAATTCATTATTTGGTTTAATTCAAATTCGGATATTATAAAAACTTTAACACCGCTGAGAATCTGGTTAGGGGAATCAAATGCAGAATATTTTAAATTCTTATTACTAAAAACAAAAAGAGTTCGGTTTATACCGAACCCTTTTTTATAGGAATTAATATGTGAATTTGTTTTACTAATTCAGGTCTGCTAATTCAATGATATATGCAGGTTTAAAATTCTCATTTGTAACTTCTACAATCTCTACTGTCGAATAATTCTGTTCTTGATTTTGATTACTTTCCAAACCATAGTAGGTAAATGCAGATAATACAAGACAAACAAAATAAAGCAGACTTTTAATTTTATAATTCATAATTCCGGGGTTTTTGTTCATTACTAAGATATAACCAATAGTAAACCAGGTGGAATGATTGTTGTGAATGTCTTCTTTTTTAGTGTTAAAAACGCATTATTTGTGGTCTACCTCAATAATGCCCGGATTTTATGAAAAAACACTTTGCATTTAATAGCTTAAATAGGGCAATTCACCGACCTATACTAGCGTTACGGTACCGGATTTAGTATTTGATCTATGCGTGCAATTATATCCTGTAAGTGATATTTACTCATGTTATCAGAAGTTCTGGGGATGGCATTGGCTATATTTCTTTTTAGACCGTTCAATTCTGCCCTCGCGACTGACCTTATATCAGATTGGCTGGTGTTTATAACCGTAGCCTTTCGATAACCTCCGTTAGCTGGTTTTTTGGTCTTGCTTTCTGCGGTCATAAGGAACTCTAACCTGTCTATATGGGCCTTCTGGAGATTTCTTCTATAGGTATCAATTTTACTGCTACTTCTTAGTTCAGACCAAAGACCCTTGCTCATATCTTTCATCATGGAACTTAAAGAATAGGCGTCAGGACCTAATTGTGTTTCCTGCTCTATAAGTCGAGCCATTCTACTCAGGCTAAGCACATTGTTCAAAGATCGCACTTGCAGGGCTCTAACCCTTTCAACAGATCCTGAGTATTCTATTCTTCCGAATAATTCATCGTCCAATAGCCATTCCGGGGTTCTAAATACTTCTTGTTGAAGAAATTGCATACAGTTCTTCTGATGTTCTTTAGGGACGGGGGTATATACCTTACCTTCCTGGTCATACGTCTTATAATATTCATAAACACCACCTATGTTATTTGAGACGTGTCCCATATATCTGTTGAAC
>NZ_JBATGR010000001.1:0-25652 GCF_049665975.1 Eudoraea sp. | reverse complement strand
GAAGTGAGGTGTTTTGTAGAGAGGACATTTTTCATTGGTTTATTTGGATTTTTATGTCTCGCATCAATTTCTTCCCTCCATCAAATAAGACCTCTTGTGCGCAGGCTTTACCAAAATCTATTGCATCTGCCAGTCTGATTTTTTTATCAATGCTTGCTGTTCGTTGCCCATCAAGAGATAGTAATATACCTTTAAAATGTAATAAATTGTTTTCAATAGTAGCCAAAGCCCCTATTGGTGCTGTACAGCCGCCTTCTAATTCCTTTAAAAACTCGCGTTCAACCTGTGTACAGATTTCTGTGGTTTCATGATTTAAAGGGGCAAGTGCCTCTGTACAAAACTGATCTTCCTTTTTGGCTGCAATCATCATAACACCTTGCGCAGGTGCTGGTACCATCCATTGTAGTTCAGTATGGTTTTCAGGAAGTTTATTTAAACGTTCTAGTCCAGCAGCAGCAAAAATTGCTGCATCCCATGAATTATCATAAAGTTTTTTCAATCGGGTGTTTACATTTCCTCTTAAATCAACAACCTCATGAAGGGGATAACGTTGTAACCATTGTGCTTTTCTTCTTAAACTGCCAGTAGCAATAATTCCTTCAGCATTTAGAAAATCCAGACCTTTATGTACCAATATGTCCTTGTGGTTTGCACGTTTCATAACAGCGCCCTGTACAATGCCTTTTGGTAAAATGGTGGGCACATCTTTCATTGAATGTACAGCAATATCAATTTTATCTGTAAGCATTGCCACATCCAAAGTTTTTGTAAAAATTCCTGTAATGCCCATGGTATAAAGCGGTTGATCTAACTCCAGATCCCCATCTGATTTTACTGGGATTAATTGTGTGGAATGTCCCAGCTTATCAAGTTTTTTCTTTACGTCATTTGCCTGCCATAGTGCAAGTTCACTATCGCGGGTGCCAATACGAATGACCTTATTCATTGGGAGTTTAATTCTAGTTGAAAGACCTTTTGTATAAGTTGTAAACTGTCATCGGCATCATTCTCAGACTCCTTTAAATGATTAGCGAATTGTTTAGTTATCTTCTGAATGATTCTTTCCGATATAATATCTGCATGTTCTGAATTAAAATCAGTGAGTTTTTTAGACTGAAAATCCAGTTCTTCTTCTTTCATTGATTTTAGTTTCTTTTTAAGGGCTTTTATAACCGGGGCAAATTTTCTGGTTTCCAGCCACTGACTAAAATCTAATTTCACTTCATCTATAATGGATTCTGCTTGAGGAATATATTGTTTTCTGCGTTCAAGGGTTTCATCTGTTATTTGCGATAGATGATCCAGGTGTAATACAGAAACATCTTTTAATTCCAATACATTATCTGCCACATTTTTAGGAATGGATAAATCCAGGATCAAAAGTGGTTTGTTAGTATAAATTAGTTCTTTAGAGATAGTGGGGGAATTTGCTCCGGTAGCCACAATCAGAACATCTGTCTTACGAATTTCTGTTTGCAAATCTCCATGATCCTTTACAACAAGATTAAACTTTCCAGCAATTTTTTCGGCCTTATCCTTAGTTCGGTTAATAAGGGTTATATGAGAGTGATTTGTATGTTTAATAAGGTTTTCACAAGTGTTTCTTCCTATTTTGCCCGTACCAAAAAGTAAAATATTCTTTTCTGCAATATTGGCAACATTTTTTAGAATGTACTGAACAGACGCAAATGCCACTGAGGTAGCCCCCGTTGAGATTTCCGTTTCATTTTTAATTCGCTTACTGGCCTGAATAACAGAATTAACCAGGCGTTCCAAAAAGTGATTAGTAAGATCGTGTTTTTTGGAGCGGGAAAAACTACTTTTTAATTGACTAATAATTTCAAAGTCGCCCAAGATCTGGCTGTCTAACCCACTGCCTACAAAAAACAAATGGTTAATGGCTTCATAATTTTTTAAAACATAAGCCACTTCCTGAAATTCTTCAACTGTTCCCTTAGAATGATCACAAAGTAGTTTAATTAACTGAAATGGGTGCTGCGCAAATCCGTGCAATTCTGTCCGATTACATGTAGAAGTAACAAGAAGACCATCAACGCCTATGGCCTTAGCTTCCGTTAAAAGCGCATCGGCTGCATCCTGGTCCAGGCTAAATTTTCCTCTTACTACTGCGTCTGCATTTTTATAACTTAGACCAACTGTATAAAAAGAATTGTGTTTGGAGATATGATACCTCTTCATATATTTTCCATATAGCTCACAAAAATAGTAGCATCAACTTAATAAAAATAACGCTGGAGGTACAATATATATCGTTTCAAGTTTTTTTATCGCAATTTCATCGAAAATATACAAAAAACCTTTACTTTTATGGTCTTAACAGCTGTTAGCAAACATTCTATTTAGAATGTTTCTAAATAGAATGTTTATGAATTCACATCAAACAGATTCCAAAAATATCGCTCAAGGTTCTTTTTCCGAAGTCTTGATTGATGATGATTTTTATGTATTAAAGATTCAAAACGAAGGCCCTGAGGTTCAAAAAGTTACCCGTGATATTGATAGTAGCTTTATTCAATTCCACTTTTGTTTAAAAGGCAATGGAAAATTTATTTTTAATGATGGTCATTATGCCCTGGAGGTTTCCGAAGAGAATTCTTTATTGTTGTATAATACACAGTTAGACCTCCCATTAAATTTGGAACTTAATCCCATGTCATGGATGGTATCAGTAATAATGACCATAAGAAGATTTCATTCTCTATTTTCAAAAGAAGCGGACTATATTCCTTTTTTGAGTGATGATAATAAGGAAAAAAAATACTATTCCCAGGAAGGTGTTACTCCTGCAATTGCAATTATACTTAGCCAAATAATAAATTATAATCTCCATCCTTCCATTAAGGCACTTTATGTTAAAGCCAAAGTATATGAATTAATCTCATTGTATTTCAACAAAAGTGAAGATGCAGATTTAGAACAATGCCCCTTTTTGGTGGATGAGGATAATATAAAACGAATAAAACAGGCTAAAGAAATCATGATAAGCCGTATGGCAGAACCGCCTACTCTAACGCAGTTATCGGAAGAGATTGGCCTCTCACTTAAAAAACTAAAGGAGGGTTTTAAACAAGTATATGGAGAACCGGTATTTAGTTTTTTGTTTGACTATAAAATGGATTTCGCACGTAAAATGCTTGAATCTGGGGAGTATAATGTAAATGAAGTAGGGCATAGGATAGGATATAGTACTTCCAGTCATTTTATTGCCTCTTTTAAAAAGAAATTCGGGACTACTCCAAAAAAATATTTAATGTCATTGAATAATTAGTAGTATCATTAAGAAGATTTCTCGATATTTAATAAACTATAAAAGATACTTATGAAAACACTCGGAAAATTTACTGCCTTTTTGCTTTTTTGCATCTCATTTTCAGGATCTTCTCAGCCTCAAATGCAAGAAGAAAATATTGAAGTCATAAAAGAAGAAATGGCTCAAATTTTGGTTTTTACAAAAACCATGGGTTATAGGCACAAGTCTATTGAAAAAGGTGTGGAAACCCTAAAAAAATTAGGGAAAGAAAACCGTTTTGCAATTACACAAACAGAAGATTCATTGCAATTTAATGACAACAACTTAAAAAAATATGATTTAGTTCTTTTCCTAAGTACAACTTTGGATGTTTTGGGTCCGGAACAGGAGCAGGCTTTTAAAAATTATATTAATAATGGCGGCAATTACATGGGAATACACGCGGCCAGCGATACTGAATATGACTGGCCATGGTATGGTAAGTTAGTAGGCGCATATTTTACCAGCCATCCAAATGACCCCAATGTCAGAGAGGCCAAAATGAATGTCGTGAACAAGGAACATTTGTCAACTGCCCATTTAAAAGATACCTGGGTACGCAACGATGAGTGGTATAACTATAAAAATATAAATCCGGCTATGGAGGTGCTAATCTACCTGGATGAAACTTCATATGAAGGAGGAACAAACGGAGATAACCATCCTATTGCATGGTTTCAGGAATTTGATGGAGGTCGTGTTTTTTATACTGGCGGAGGCCATACCAAGGAATCATTTGATGAAATCGATTTTCAGAAACACTTAATAGGAGGAATAAATTATTGCCTGGGGAGAAAATGAACATTCTTTTGAAGAACCCATTTATCATTTTATTGAATAGTTATGGATCGAAGAAAGTTTAATAATACCATAGGGTTTGCGGCTATAGCTGCCACTGTACCCACTGCCTGTACTGACAATAAAGTGGGTCAAAAGGAAACTATGAAGCTGACTGCAGTAGACTGCTCTTTTGAAGTGACTCAAGAATTGTCTGAACGGATGTACGACAAGGCTTTGGAAATAACTAAATCTAAAGTTCGTGGAGGAGATTCTGAACCTTTTTTTAAAAAGCCCTTTGTAGATGCAGCTTTTTCTGATAATATTTTTCTCTGGGATACCTGTTTTATAGTAGCTTTCGCAAAATACCATCTTGATGAGCTACCGGTATATCAGGCCCTTGATAATTTTTATGGGCGAATTGAAGAAGATGGGTTTATCTGCAGGGAGTATCGTAAGGATGGTCGACCCCTTTGGTCAAAGGACCACCCAGTTTCAATCAACCCGCCTTTATTGGCTTTTGCGGAAACTGAAATTTACGGGCTGAAGAAAGATGTCGCCCGATTACAAAAAGCCTATCCAATATTAAAAAAGAACTTTGAATTTCACGTAAATACCTATCAGGGTGAGGACAAACTATTTTGGGGAGACACTTTAGGTATGGGGATGGACAATATTCCCAGATTCCCAAGGGGATGGACTACGGATAAAGGAAATGGGATGACACATCATGAGCTCGGGGAAAAGTTAGGAAAGATGAGCGGTTCGACGGGTGATGAACGCTTAAATTCATTTATCAGGGAGTATGTAAACACTCTTCAAGGCGTGTGGAATGATGAAGGCAGATTGGTTGATTTTACAGCACAGATGGCTATGTATGCCCTGCAACTCAAATTTATTGCAAATGAGATTGGAGCAACAGATGACATTCAATTTTACGAAGATTTTCATGCTGAGGTTAAAGATGCTTTGAATTCTTTATGCTGGAGTGATGAAGATGCTTTTTATTATGACCTGGGATTTGAAAAACAAATAAAAAGAAAGCATATTGGGATGTATTGGACGCTGTTAGGTGAACTGGTGCCCGAAAAACATATGGATCGTTTTCTGGCTCACTTAACAAATCCAGACGAATTTTACAGAAAAACACCATTACCGGCTCTTTCTGCCGATGACCCAGATTATAAAGGTTGGGGCGATTATTGGCTTGGAGGCGTTTGGGCTCCTACTTCCTATATGGTGTTAAAGGGCTTGTCAGCTAATGGGAAACACGAATTGGCCCAAAATCTGGCTACGAAAACATATGCTGCTGTTGCTGAAGTTTTTGAAGCTACCCATACTTTTTGGGAGAATTATGCTCCGGATCTAATTTCTTATGGAATGCCTGCTAAAAAAGATTTTTGTGGATGGACGGGTTTAGTACCCATAGCAATCTACAAAGAATATATTAATAAATAACCTCAATTAAAGAGCTGCGCCACAAGAGTTCAGAGCCACATTTTTTATAATGGCCTGGCCACCATTATCCCTGTATTCTTTTTAATCTTTTTCAAATAGTCTACTAAGGGCAATTCAGAAACTTCCACCTTTCCTGAAGAAGAAGCATGCAGCAAGTGAATACGGCCATCTTTTTCTCTAATGGCAATTCCCGTATGGGTGATATCAAGACCGGTAATAGAGGTAGTTAGCGCAATAATATCGCCATTTATTATTTGATTTTCGTTGGCCTCAATCTGGTCCTGGGGCAAAATGCAAATAGATTGGTTGTTAAGGTAGTTTTCTGAAGCTTTAATTTTTTTGAAATTTTCTTCGTCCTCCAAAAAGGGATACAAATCCCTGTGTGTACTCATAAAATTAATGTCTTTCTTTATTTCCAGACCCCCTATTTCTGCAGTTACATCTTCCAACAGTTTTTTCTGTACGTTGTTAACTATCCACTCAGAAAAATAGTGTAATCGGGAAGCATAACCATCTAATTTACCATCCTTATATCGGATGTATTCAAGAGTACTGGCGAAGGAATCAAAATTCATTTTATCCTTCATTAATAAAGTGCTAAAGGCCAAAACATTCTCAACATAGGTAGTACAGTCCATCCCCTGCAAATTAATAACTAAAGATTCAGATTCTCCTATTTCGAGTGTTTTGGCTACATATGGGGTTCCAAGAAATGTTTGACCAACCAAGATCATCGTATCGCCAAAATCTGATTGTTTTAAATTTTGAATTTCTCTAATCTTATCATCAAATGCTTTTTTGTCTTGATCTGAACAAATAAGCTTTTGGGCACTAATTGTTAGAGATAATAAAAAGAAAAAAAGAGAAGAAATTAATTTCATGTCTATTTGCATATAAAGCAAAAGTACAATTTAGAAGCCAAAACTTCCATAACCACGATACTGGTTTGGCCTGTAGGCAATAGCCCTTTTCCGATCTTTTAATATAAAGGTTTCAGTAACAAAGTTCATTGCCTCCTCCTCAGTATCCGTATCCGCCATCCGCAATCCATCATTAATATAATATGGAACTGAATTGAAGGGGGTATCATCTGCAAATACTACAATATGGACTTTAAAATTCTTATGATAATCCTGGCTATTTTGTGTCTTAAAATAATATGCGGTATAAGGATTATTCTTATAAATGATAGATCTCTGACCTAGTTGTATAACCTTATCTTTATTACTGTCAAACCTTCTGTCCTTATATATTAGGGCTTCTGCCAGGGATTGTTCAGAACTGTATTGATGTGGAAAAATATCGGATTTTCCTTGACGAATTAACTTGGTATACAACACAAGCCTGCTATTAATATCATAAGCCATAGAATTGATCACTGCCGCTGGTATACTTTTCCCATCTAATGCAAGCTGCGCTACATAGGTGCTTCTAATTTGTGGATCTTTTACTAAAAGGAGACGATTAAAAAATTGACCCATTTCTCTTTCTCCGGCGAAAGGATATAGTAAAACAACATAATCTTCTAAGATCTTATTATTCCGGAGCCTGGTATAGTTTGCCTGCCTTGTTTTTAATTGATTGCTGTTTTGTTCACCCAGATGCCTTTTTAAGAGGATTTTAGCATCATTTAAAAGCTGACCCCTATATTTTTTATAGTAGGCAGGTTTCACCAGATCTTCTCTTTTTAGCTGTGCAAGAAGTGAAAAAATAGGCGCTTTATATTCTGTTATAGAACTGTATTCTAGCAACTCTGGATATAATCTCTTTGCTAATTCCAAACTATCTTCAAATGGTTTAAAAATATTCTTTATCTCCGCAGTATTAGATACAAGAGGCAAATCTTGTGACATAAGATCTAGCAACAGACTTGCGGAGGCTTCAGTTTTTTTCCTTGCAATGGACTGCAAAATTTTAATTTGTGCACTGGAATTATTATATGATTTGGCATATAAATCCTTCATAAATGGAATAACCTTATGATGTTGCAATTCACCTAATTTCTTTATGAGGTAAGATTGTATATGCTTTTTATCCTCATCAAAGGAGAATTGTGCAATATAGTAGGTTAGTGAATCTATATGGCGTTCATCAAACAAAAGATATCTGTAGCCTTTTATTACTATACTGTCATTTTGCCTGAGTGCGGCAAAGAAATCTGCTGTTTTATCTTCAAGAAGATCCCTGCCTATTGGCTCGCCTTCCGGTTTAAAATTATCAAAAAAGGCACTTATAAAAGGACTGGGCTCTGAAATTGTGTCGACTACTGACTTTAACTGGTAAAATAATCCACCCCGGATAATATTCTTAATTAGAATACCCCTGGTACTCGCAGTATCGGTGATCACAAATTGTAATTCGTGGCTACCATCATCTGACGTTTTAGTTTTTTCATTTTGAATAGTAAACTTTTTATCAGAATATTGTTTTTTCCGTAAAGCCCAAATAGAATCGATATTGGAAAAGGTGAGATAGTCATGAGATTTTGTTATCTCTATCTCAATTGCTTCATTATTTTTGTTTTGATAAATTGACTTTTTAGAATAGGGACTATAAGCCTTTGCTTTGTTCTTATTACTTGATTTGTAATTGCTGTTTTCAACAAATTTTGGAGGTTCTACAGATGTAACCGTACTAAAATGCATAGCAGTATCCACCACCTTTTTGAATATTTCGGGATATGATACTTCTCTGATTTTAAAGGAATTAAAGAAGTTTTTTGCGTTTATTTCCTTTGTAGTACGGACACCTAGCAAATAATAATCTCCCCTTTTTATAACTGTTTTCAGGTGTAAATTCTGACCAGTTACTGAATCCCAAACAGCTTTGGAAGTAAGAGATTTATTTTCAAAAGAATTGTATTTTGGTTTAAGCTTAAGGTCCTGGTATATTCGTTTTTGAATTTGTTTAAGTTCAAAAGTGTCTTCCTCAATAAAATTAAGATCGTTTAGGGTGGTCTTTTTAAGGAAATAATACGAATTGGTTGCCGGGTCATATCCTTCAATGTTGCGACTACCACCTCTTGATGCATTTGTAAATTTATGTAGCCCTGGCATGGATATCTCAAAGTCCTTGTAATCTGAAGAAATGAGTTTGCTTCCTTCATTAGGGGCTTTAAACTTGAGGCTATTAAATATTATATCAGAATAATTAATGACGTAATCACCTTCTCCACCCATTTTAAAAATAAGTATCTCCAGTGGGGTTATGTAAATTTGGTATCTCTGATGATCACCATTCTTTAATTTGTTTCTAATATCCAAGCCTTTATATTTCTTGTTGATAATAGGTGTTTTACTTAATATCGTTCCTGGGATATTTTCAAATAATAATTGTTCGATATCCTCTATGGTGTAGTCTCCTCCCGCTTTCAAACTGGCATATGTGGGGATCCTGTTTACCATTAAATAACTTCCATTTGCCAAATCTGGTGAAACATAAACTGTAGTAATTCTTTCGGATATTGGATATAATTTATTAGGGAGTGAAATGGTAAAGAAATTATCATCAGGCCCAAAAGTGTTATAAGAATGTTCTCTTATTTTCTTAACGAATTTGTCTTTAAGTTTTTGACCTTTTTCGGTAGCTTCAGAAACAAGCGGTTGTACAACATATCCTTTTTCTTGTAATAGCGCAATTACCCCGTGCGTCCCGGGTAAATGAGCAGCCCCAATTCCTGCAAAAACTTTAGCTTTTTGCATAGCAGAATCTAAACTTCTCGCCATGTTCTCATTACGGATATAGAGCATGTTTTTTAGATAATGATCCGTATACATCGCTTTATCAATGGAGTCTAATAAATTTAAATTACGTTCTCTATATGCATCCTGCATTAAAAACATCAGGTCTTGTTGCTGCATCCTTTTTTGAAGCCATTCATCTGGTTTCATTTTCATGGAATTCAGGCTGGCCCTTCCTACCAGTGCTGCTGATTCTTCCAGTTTCTCTAATGCAAGGATAGGTTTGTTAAACCGACTTCCTGCCTGATAGATGAACATATCCAAATAGGTGTCCTCCTCAAAATTTTGCGAATACTCATTAGTCCTGTAAAGGATACTATTAACTAACCTTTCTTCAAATGCCAGGTAAGAAGCCAGGTCTTTTTTTCGCGGATGTTGCAAAGCAAAGGAATGTGTGTAAAATCCTTTGGTGGTGAAACCATATCCTTCTTTCTGAGAACTTGAACCAAAACGTTCTTCACTTTCCAGCCAGGTTTCAGGATCAGATTCGAGAGCGACTATTTCACTACTATCCAGGGCTTCATAAAAAACATCGTCTAATCGGAAGGCGATTTTTTTACTAACGTGCATTGTACCATATAAATAGGAAGATTTTTCTAAGCCGTTACCAGATATTTCCCAGAGTAAACTTTTTTCTGATTGGGAATAGCCCATCAGCGATAAAACAAGACAAATGATTACATAGGTTAAGCGCATTATTTTTGGTTTGTTTGGGGCCTCATGTAATTTTACGGAGGTTGGAATATTTTCTAATTTCCAAGTAATTTTGAATAAATATCCGCTAGGAGTGGTTAGCTCCATAGGGATTACTTATATGGTCATCAGAAAAGTATTCGTCTTAATTTAACGGAGTTTCATTCCAAGTAGTATTTTTGTGTTGTTAAAAAAAATAGCTTAAAAAAGAATTATGAAGGGTGTATTACTAGTGAACTTAGGATCTCCGGATGGTCCTACTGCAAAAGAAGTAAAACCATATCTGGATGAATTTTTGATGGATGAGCGTGTAATTGATGTTCCAAATTGGTTGCGAAACCTATTGGTTCGCGGAATTATTTTGCAAACTCGCCCAAAGAAATCGGCAAAAGCATATGCTAAGATATGGTGGAAAGAAGGATCTCCTTTAATAGTGATTTCAGAACGCTTTGCATCTAAAGTCCAGCAGCATACAGACCTTCCAGTTGCCCTGGGGATGCGCTATGGCTCAATGAGTATTAAGAACGCATTAAAGGAATTAAAGGACAAAGGAGTGAGTGAAATATTACTGGTACCGCTTTACCCTCACTATGCCATGTCTTCCTATGAGACTGTTGTTGTTAAAACTATGCAGGAACAACAGGCAAATTTTCCGGATATAAAAATTACCACCTTACCCGCGTTTTATAAAAATCCGGATTACATAAAAGTACTTTCTGAACGAATTTTAAAGGGACTAAAGAACTTTGATTATGATCATATATTATTTTCATATCACGGTATTCCTGAGCGGCACATCAGAAAGTCTGACCCAACGAAATTCCATTGCAAAATAGATGGGAGTTGTTGTCAAATAAACTCGGTTGCACACAATACTTGCTATAGACATCAGTGTTATGATACCACAGAATTGGTAAAGACAGAATTAAATCTGGCCGAAGATAAAGTGAGTACTTCTTTTCAATCACGACTCGCCGGAGACCCATGGTTAAAACCTTATACAGATTTTGAATTTGAACGTCTCGCAAAAGCCGGGATTAATAAACTGGCTGTGATTACACCTGCTTTTGTAAGTGATTGTCTCGAGACTCTTGAAGAAATTGCCATGGAGGGCAAAGAACAATTCATTGAAGCGGGCGGTGAAGATTATATTCATATTCCATGCCTAAATGAGAGTGATTCATGGGTAGCCCTTATGGCGGAATGGATAAATAATTGGCATAAAAATGAAACTCTTCCGGTTTAATGCGCTTTGTTCATTTGTCATCGGACTTGTAAAGGGTGAAATCATCTAACAGTATATGTTTAATTTCATAATCATTGCACAATAATGGCGAATGTCTCCGCAGATCAATTAGGGACTGAACCCATTGGGAAACTTCTTATTAGACAAGCAGTACCAGCTTCAATAGGGATTCTTGTGATGTCGCTCAATATATTAGTAGATACTATATTCGTGGGCAACTGGATTGGTTCTATTGCCATAGCAGCCATTAATGTAGTTCTGCCAGTTTCTTTTTTTATTGCAGCATTGGGAATGGCAATCGGGATTGGGGGAAGCAGTATTATTTCTCGTGCTCTTGGTGCAGATCATAAAGCGAAGGCACTAAAGACCTTTGGAAATCAGATTACACTAACTTTGTTGGTCACCATTTCTATGGTGGTCTTAGGCCTTTACTATGTTGATGGTTTAATTCCTGCATTTGGGGGCAAAGGGGCCATATTTGCTCCGGCAAAAATTTACTATACCATAGTCTTATACGGAGTGCCTTTTTTGGCTCTTTGTATGATGGGCAATACGGTTATTCGCGCTGAAGGGAAACCTAAGTTTGCCATGATTGCCATGATTATTCCATCAATAGGGAATCTTGTATTAGATTACATATTCATTTATGTCTTTGATTGGGGAATGGCAGGGGCTGCCTGGGCAACTACAGTAGGGTACCTTATGTGTTTTGCTTACATTTTTTATTTTTTCCGATCAAAAAACTCTGAATTAAAAATAAATTGGTCTCATTTTGGATTGGATAGAGATATTTTACGAGAAATAGGAAGTCTGGGATTTGTAACCCTCTCGCGACAGGCGGTAACAAGTATCACCTATTTGCTTATGAACAATATTTTGTTTGCCCTCGGAGGAGAACCTATGGTGGCCGTATATGCCATTATAGGAAGAATGCTGATGTTTGCCCTCTTCCCTGTATTTGGAGTTACCCAAGGATTCCTTCCTATTGCGGGTTATAATTATGGGGCGCAAAAATATGATAGGGTAAAGGAGTCAATTAAAACAGCTATTATATATGCAGCTTTTGTAGCTACCCTGGTCTTTGTAGTTCTTATGATTTTTCCTGCTGAGATCACATCTTTATTTTTAAGTGATAAACCAAATATGCCGGCCCTGGAAAGGGCAACAAATGCCTTTGTTTTGGAACATACTCCTTTTGCAATGCGATTGGTTTTTGCGGCAACACCAATTATTGCAATACAACTTATAGGGGCCGCATATTTTCAAGCCATTGGAAAAGCGGTTCCGGCTTTGCTCCTTACTTTAACCCGGCAAGGCTTCTTTTTTATTCCTTTAATACTGACTTTACCATATTATTTAGGTGAATTGGGTGTCTGGATTTCCTTTCCCATTGCAGATGTTTTATCAACTTTGGTTACCGGCTTTTATCTAAGAAAAGAGGTAAAAAAATCACTAGTCTGATTCTCCGTATTGCTATTTTGTAACCATAAATTTTTGTAAACTATTCCCAGACTAAAGTGGCTATATCTTTTCCTTCTAACTCTATTTGTAACTTTTCCTCTTCTTTATTGAGCTCAACAGTAATAGTCTCATTATTCTTATTTTGCAAAATCACGACTGTTTTATTTTCTGGAGTGCTATAGGCAACATTAAGCAGTTTCTCTTCCTGGTTAGAATCTATTCTAACAGAACCTGGAGGTACAAATTTTGAAGCATGGGCAATAATATAGTAGGCCGGGTTTCTTATGATACTATCACCTTTTATGGTAATAGCTCCAAGACAGCGGGTACAGCCACCTCGATCTGTATGAGGTTGTTGATTTTCATCAGCTGCAAGATTCCATTGTAATACATTTCGACTCCAATTCCTGGGTGCCCCAATAATAAGATTTTCTATATGCCAACTAAGATTCTCCTCAAAATTGCCAGGAGCACCAATCCATTGTTCAGTAAAATAGAGATGTTTATCAGGATGGGCATTATGGACTTTGGAAAGGGCGTCAATAGTGCCCCCGTAAAAATGAAATGCCGAGCCATCTACATATTGCGCCGCAATTGAATCATCAAGAATAGAAATAGGATAGTCTGGCCTGTCGGCATTGTGGTCATAAAGGATAATTTTAGTTTCAATTCCGTTTTCTTTAAAAGCAGGGCCCAAATGATTTTTTACAAATTCACCCTGATCCTTGGCTAGCATTAACAGGCTTGGATTATTGCCAGGGTGCAAAGGTTCATTTTGGACGGTAATAGCATCAATTGGGATGCCTTCGGCATCCATGGCTTTTATATATTTTACAAAATAATTAGCGTAAGCAGGATAGTATTCTTTTATCAGGCTGCCACCACGCGTATCTTTATTATCCTTCATCCATGGCGGGGGTGACCAGGGTGAACCCATAATTTTTATTCTGGGCGATATTTTAAGTATTTCCTTTAAAGTTGGTATCAGATACAAGGTATCGTAGGCCATTGAAAAATGTTCCAGATCAGGATCAGATTTACCTAAGGGGAGGTCGTTGTAGGACCAGGGATATTCGTCCAGGTCCGAAGCACCAATGCTTACTCTTAAATAACTCACTCCAATACTTTTTTCACCTTTGCCAAATAGTTCTTCTAAGATCTTGCCTCTGGAGAGGGCAGACATCTTTTGTAAATGCAATGCACTACCACCAGTAAGCGTATATCCAAAACCATCCATAATCTGATAGGAGGTAGAAGGGTCGATGGTAATTGTCGATTTAACAGAAGTGGTTGCAGAAATATCACTCTTTTTAATTGTGACCTCATTTAATAACTGGGATTGGTCGAGTGAAGTGCGGTATATTTTTGCTATGGTTACTACACCTTCTGAACCGGGTTTTCCTTTACAGCCTGAAAGAACAAATTGTATGACAAAAATTACAAGGAATATATACTTTTGACTAAGAAAATTGTTAGAACAATTCAATGGTTGGGCTAACTTTTTATGCAGATATAAAAACATAAGATTTACATTTCACAACAGAATTAGAAATCATTTACATAATATAAAAACCGTTATTCTTTAGAGGATCAGGTAATTCTTTTTCTCCTAGAAGTTCTTTTATATTTATCTCAATAGCACGTGCAATGCTTGTCATGGCGGTATCTGTCGGTTTATTTTCGAAAGGGTCCTGAATGACAAATGCAATTTTTTCAAGCATAAAAAAAGGTATGGAAATGAAAATTAATAACGGGATCTCCAAAAACCCATAGACATTTTCAAGTGCCAAAGACAGCAATAACAAAAAGATATAGATAAAAAAGTGTAACACATTTCTATAAGTCCTGGGAAACACCGTATTTTTTATTCGCTCAGCCATGCCCATTGATTCTGTAAGTTTCAAAATTGTGGTATCTATCTGAATTTGCTGGAAGTCATTGAGTGATTTTTCGATATGGAGGGTTCTTACATTTTGCCCATGTTTGTTAAGTAAAGTCAGAGGGACATGTTTTTTGTGCTTTATAAATATTATTTCATCCTTAGAAAGGAAGCCTTCCAAAATTCCCAGCACATCCTGCTTTCGCAAATGATGCCCAAGTGCATAACACCATGCAATTTGTCGATAAGCCATAGTTTTCAAAATACTATTATCAGACTCTTTTATGAACTGTTTTAGTTGAATCACTAAAGTTCTTGAATCATTGACAATAGCCCCCCAAATTTTTCGGGCTTCCCACCAACGGTCATAGGATTGTGATAGCTTAAAAGATAATAACAAAGCAATGGCTGTTCCTAAAAATGTACCAATACCTAAAGGTATATCCAGGTTATTGATAAAAAGTTTTACGGAATAAATAATTACCGAAAACACACTTACAATAAGCAGATCCCATTTTATTTCTTTGAACCAATATTTTAATGGTATTCTCTTTTCTAATATCATTAACTATTATCTAAAATTTTATTGTTTTTTATTATTCTCCTGCTTTCCACGGTATTGATGCCAATTTAACTTGCCTATAAACCTTCAATCTATCAGAAAGATTACTGTTGGCTAAAATTAGCGAATATTTCTGCATAAAATATTCAAATCACCTGTAAATAGTAAGCTTTTAATATATTTCTGGTAAACTTATGAAGTTTAACCAAAACGGAATATGTTCTAAAATTTCATTTTCAATTCCCTACATTTTCCCTACATTTAGCCAGACTAATTGAAATAAAATTAATATGAAGATCATATCGGCAAAGACCGGCCTAATTCTTTTGGCTGCTCTCCTATTCATTTCCTTTGTAAAAGCTCAAAAAAAACGTAATAACACCAATACACAAATTGAATACCCCGAAGCGCTATACTCAAGCCTTGAATATAGATTGGTAGGCCCATTTCGTGGTGGGAGATCTGCGGCAGTTACGGGGGTGCCTGGGGAGCCAAATCTGTTTTATTTTGGCTCAACCGGAGGAGGTGTTTGGAAAACAACAGATGGTGGCAGGAGTTGGGAAAATATTTCAGACGGATTTTTTGGAGGCAGTATAGGCGCAGTGGAAGTAGCTAAAAGTGATCCTAATGTAATTTATGTTGGCGGTGGGGAAAAAACTTTACGGGGAAATGTCTCTTCCGGTTATGGTCTCTGGAAAACAGAGGACGCAGGTAAAACCTGGAAGTCTGTAGGTCTGGAAAAAAGCAGACACGTTCCACGTATCCGAATTCATCCAAATAACCCTGATATAGTGTATGCTGCAGTATTGGGGAATATTTATAAACCAACTCGGGACCGTGGTATTTACAAGAGCATCGATGGGGGCATTACATGGCGTAACACCCTTTTTGTAAATGAGCAGGCAGGTGCGGTTGACCTGGTAATGGATCCTAACAATCCACGAATATTGTTTGCTTCTACATGGAGGGCCAAAAGGACACCTTATAGCTTAAGTAGCGGCGGGGATGGCTCTGCCTTATGGAAAAGTACAGATAGCGGAGAAACCTGGAGTGAAATTTCAAAAAACGAAGGGTTCCCAACGGATACCTTGGGAATTATTGGAGTTACGGTATCACCTAAAAACTCTGAACGCGTTTGGGCTATTGTTGAACAAAAGGAAAAAGGAGGTCTTTATAGAAGTGAAGACGGGGGTAAAAAATGGACACAGGTTAACAGTGAAAGAAAGTTAAGACAAAGGGCTTGGTATTATACCAGATTGTATGCCGATACAGAAGACGAAGATGTTGTATATGTTTTAAATGTACGTTACCATAAATCTACAGACGGTGGCAAGTCTTTTAACACCTTCAATGCACCACATGGAGATCATCACGACTTATGGATAGCACCTGAAAACTCAAAACGCATGATTATTGGGGATGATGGTGGAGCTCAGATTTCTTATGATGGAGGTGAAACGTGGAGTACTTATTACAATCAACCAACAGCTCAGTTTTACAGGGTTACCACTGATAACAATTTTCCATTTCGAATCTATGCAGCACAACAGGATAATTCAACAATCCGTATTGAACATCGCAGTGATGGTGGAAGTATTAGTGATGATGATTGGGAAGAAACCGCCGGGGGTGAATCCGCACACATTGCCGTAGACCCTTCAAATAATGATATTGTTTACGGTGGAAGCTACGGTGGTTTTTTAACAAGGGTGAATCACAAAACCGGAACCGTTCGTGGAGTGAATGTTTGGCCAGACAATCCAATGGGTTATGGTGCCGAAGGAATGAAATACCGCTTTCAATGGAATTTCCCTATTATTTTTAGTAAACATAATCCAAAGAAACTATACACCTTTTCCAATCACGTACATCTTAGTGAGAATGAGGGACAGAGCTGGAAACTTTTAAGTGGGGATTTAACCAGAAATGATCCGGATAAACTTCTTTCAAGCGGGGGGCCAATTACACAGGACAATACCGGAGTTGAGTATTATTGCACCATTTTTGCAGCAAACGAAAGCCCATTGAAAGAAGGTTTGCTTTGGGTGGGAAGTGATGACGGACTTATTCATTTATCCCGCAATGGAGGTGAAAGTTGGGAAAATGTCACACCTTCCGGCATGCCCGAATGGAGTATGATAAACAGTATTGAGCCTTCGGCTTTTGATGAAGGAACTTGTTATGTAGCGGCTACACGTTATAAGTTGGGCGACTTTGAACCGTATTTGTATAAAACTATTGATTTTGGAAAAACATGGACAAAAATAACGAACGGTATAAATAAAGAGCACTTTACTCGGGTACTTAGGGAAGATCCAAAAAGAAAGGGTCTCCTATATGCGGGAACAGAAACGGGGATGTATATTAGTTTTAATGACGGGCAAAACTGGCAGGCATTTCAACTTAATTTACCCATAGTTCCTGTCACGGATCTTACTATCAAGGATGATAATCTTATTGTAGCAACCCAGGGGCGAAGTCTATGGATTATAGACGACCTTACGGTACTACATCAACTTAATACGGCGAAAAAAAATGCCGCCACTATACTTTATAAGCCAAAAAGCGCATACAGGACCAAAGGGCGGGCAGCAACTAAACCTTCCAAAACAGAAGGGCAAAACCATCCTGGGGGCGTAGTGACTCAATTTTACCTGAAAGACTGGGATAAGAAAGATAGTATTGCGCTAACTTACATGTCCATGTCGGGCGATACTCTGGCTAATTTTAGTACTTATAGTGATAAAAAGGACAAAAAGTTAAAAGTTAAAAAAGAAGGAAATACTCATGTTTGGGATACACGAGGTAAAGGAGCCGAAAAACTGGATGGTATGATTTTATGGTGGGCCAATTTGGATGGGGCAAAGGCAGTTCCAGGATCTTATAAGGTTTATTTGAACCGAAATGGCACGGACATATCCGAAACCTTTACTATTTTGCCTGACCCCAGAGCAGAAGTTTCTGTGGCTGATATGCAAAAGCAATACGATTTTGTAAGCGATATAAATTTAACAGTTGATAATGCACATCAATCCATAAAAAAAATTCGAAAGATTACATCCCAGTTAGATGCTTTTACGAAACAGTATAAGGGGAATTCAACAACAAAGGATTTAGTAGAAAAAGCCAAGGAAATGAAAAACGGTTTTGAAGAGATTGAAAAGGCATTATATCAAACGAAAAATAGAAGCGGACAGGATCCTTTAAATTTTCCAATTAGGCTTACGAATAAATTGGCACATTTGAATAGTTTGGTCTCCTTAGATGATTTTCCACCAACTGAGCAGGATATTGCTGTAAAAAACGAATTGACCGCTAAGATCAAATCACAACTCAAAGCTTTTGATACAATGGTTGATAAGGAAATCGAAGAATTTAATAAGGCGTTTAATGATTTAAACCTGAATTACTTATTTATAGAAGATTAGATACTCATAAGAAATACCATACCAAAATGATTAAGAATATATATATACCGCTTGTTCTTGTATTTGTTGTTAGCCTGGGTCTTGCTCAAGATTCAGAAACTTATTTTAAACCGCTTAAGTATCGAAATATTGGTCCTTTTCGTGGAGGTAGATCTGTTACTTCAGTTGGAGTTATAGGAGATCCTTTAACTTATTATATGGGTACTACAGGAGGCGGTCTTTGGAAGACTTCCGATGCGGGTCAACGTTGGGAGAATATTTCTGACGGCTTTTTTGAAACTGGTTCTGTAGGTGCAGTTGCTGTCTCAGCTTCTGACCCAAATGTTGTTTACTGTGGTATGGGTGAACACGCACCAAGAGGTGTTATGACTTCGTATGGAGATGGAGTATATAAATCTACAGATGCAGGAAAAACGTGGAGAAAGATGGGGCTGAGTAAAACTCAGCATATCTCACGGATTGTTATTCATCCTAACAATCCGGATATTGTATATGTAGCCGCTCAGGGAGCACTTTATGCCCCTAATGATGAACGGGGTATTTACAAATCTATTGATGGTGGAGATACCTGGCAAAAAGTATTATTTGTAAACACACTTACAGGATGTTCAGAACTCTCAATGGATGCCAGTACACCGGAGGTGCTTTACGCCGCAATGTGGCATCATCAAAGGAAACCAAATATTGTTATCAGCGGAGGGCCTGGAAGTGGGTTATATAAATCTGTTGATGGAGGAGAAAGTTGGTTCGAATTACATGAAGGTCTGCCAAAAGAAAAAGGTAAGATGGCTATCGCAGTAAGCCCGGCCAATTCTAATAAAGTCTATGCACTAATTGAAAGTGATTCTGAGCAGGATAAAGGAGGATTGTTTGTGTCTGAGAATGCCGGAATTTCCTGGAACATGGTAAGTGGCGATAACCGATTGGTGCAACGAGCCTGGTACTATATTGAAGTGTTTCCGGATCCTAATGATGAAAATACTGTATATGTTATGAGTGCTTCTGCATTCAGATCAATTGATGGGGGAAAATCATGGGAATTGATAACAGGAACTCATGGTGATTACCATGACCTCTGGATTAATCCCGACAATTCAAAAAACATGGTTGTAGCCGATGACGGTGGCGCTGCAATCACTTATAATAATGGTAAAACATGGTCTACCCAGGATATTATGCCCACTGCTCAAATCTACCGTATAAACACCGATAGGCTTTTCCCGTATAACATCTATGGTGGGCAACAAGACAATTCCTCTGTAAAGATTGCCAGTCTTTCACTAGGGCGGGGGGAAATTTCTGAACGCGATTGGACTTATGCTGCGGGTGGCGAAAGTGCTTTTCTTGCATTTGACCCGGATAATCCCAGGTATGTTATGGGAGGCAATTATTTGGGTACTATCGAAATACTTGATATGGATACCAAGTCAGAAACAAAAATAATGGCGGCTCCTATTCAGTATTTAGGCAGAGCTGCCCGGGATATGAAATACCTATATAACTGGAGTGCACCTATAATAAAATCTCAACATGAACCCGACACTTTTTATCATTGTGCCCAATTGGTTCTGCGAACCAGGGATAAAGGGATTAATTGGGAAGAAATTTCTCCAGACCTAACACGTAACATCGATGAGAAACAAGGTAAAGGTGGAGGTCCTTATACCGTTGAGGCAGTAGGGGCTGAAAATTATGGCACAATAGCTCATATTATAGAATCACCCCATGAGAAGGGAGTGCTATGGACAGGGAGTGATGATGGCCTTGTTCATTTAACAAAGGATGGTGGGGATACCTGGGAAAATGTAACTCCCAAGGGGCTAAAGGAATGTTTGGTTAATGCTATTGAAGTTTCTCCACATGACCCGGCGACTGCTTATATTGCCACAACCCGATATAAGTTTAATGATTACACTCCTGCTTTATACAAAACCACAGATTATGGTAAAAGCTGGACAAATATTAGTTCTGGCATACCTTACGGTTCCTTTACCAGGGTTGTTCGCGAAGATGCTTCGCGTAAGAACCTTCTTTATGCCGGCACCGAAAAGGGAATCTATATTTCCTGGAATGGTGGAGTCTTATGGGAGTCGTTTCAGCTAAATTTACCAGTTACACCCATTACGGATCTGAAGGTGCATCAGGGCGATTTGATTGTAGCAACTTCAGGAAGATCTTTTTGGATTTTAGATGACCTAGGCGCACTTGCCCAATACAAAGCTCAAAATGGAGATTTAAAAATTATGCAGCCTGAGGCTGCATACAATGGTTCCTGGCGAAGCCCATTAAATGAGAATTCGGATAAATTTGATGGAACACATCCTTTTTCCGGAGTAAACCCTGCTAATGGGGTAGTACTGTATTATGAATTGCCCAAGATCACTGATTCTACGGAAATTTCTCTGGAAATACTAAATGAAAAGGGAAAGCTAATTCGCAAGATAAGTTCCGAAAGAGATCCAAATTATAAAAAGCACAACGGTGGTGGTCCGCCTCCGGCCCCTGTTCTTTCAAAAGAAGAAGGGTTAAACAGATTTGTCTGGGACATGGGTTATCCGATTATTCCGGGTATCCCTGATGTATATATTGAAGCCAATTTTAGGGGGCATAAAGTGCCGCCCGGAAGCTATACTTTAAAATTACAATTAGGAGATAAAAGCGTAAGTACCACAGCAAAAATTATTGAAACACCTGGATTCGAAACTAAGCAGGGCCAATATGCCGATTACGATGCATTTATGACGGAAATGGAGCAAAAGGTTACTCAAATGCATTTGATGGTAAATACACTTTTTAGTGCTAAAACGCAACTTAAAGGCGTCATAGATGACCTTCAGGATAATGTTCTTAAGGAGGCTGGTACGATACTCTATGACAAATTGAACGCGTGGGATGAGGATATGATTCAACGCAAATCTCAGGCATATGACGATGTGGAAAACTTTCCAAATAAATTTACAGCAGAGTACTTATTTCTAATAGGTGAAACTAACAGCGCAATACCAAGAGTTAATACTTCATCCAGGTCTCGTAAAAATGAATTAGACAAAGAATGGGAGCAATTAAAAATGAGAGGAAATGAATTTTTGGCGAAAGAACTTCCGGATTTTAATAAGAAATTATGGGAGGCCGGTATAGGTGCAATCAGATATAAAAAATAATGGGGGAATACTATAATTATATAAAAGCACTGCATCTAATATTTGTTGTAACATGGTTTGCCGGCTTATTTTATATACCCAGATTGTTCATTTATCATATTGAAGCAACCGATAAACCCTCGCCCGATAAAGAAATACTTTCTGATCAACTTAAACTGATGACAAAACGGTTATGGTATATAATTACATGGCCTTCGGCTGTTTTATGTACAATATTTGCTATCTGGTTGTTATTGTTAATACCAGCCTGGTTAGATCAACCATGGATGCTTATTAAGTTGTTCTTTGTAGTATTACTAATTGCTTATCACTGGAAAACACATTTAATATACCTTCAATTACAGCGTGATGAAATAAAGTATACTTCCAATTTTATGCGTATTTGGAACGAAGGTGCCACTGTGATACTGTTTGCGGTTACTTTTTTAGTTATTTTAAAGGGTACTTTCAGTTGGATATTTGGGGTATTGGGGATTATTGTCCTTGGAATTCTTCTGATGCTTGGTATACGATTGTATAAGAGAATTAGAGATAGGAATCCCAATGCGTAAACCTCTTTTATTTGGGGAATTTGATAGGAGGCTTTGGCTTGATTATTGCTATCTTTAAACTCAAATCAGGAGTCCTTGCTTAGAAAGTTATCCCTTAGATCCCGAATTTTTGTCGCTATGATTTTACTGGTGGTAATGGCATCGGTATTAATAGCCGGGGTTACCATATACCAATATAGGGAACAATCTAAAGATTATCACCAGGTCCGTTTGGAGCGGAAGGAAGGTCAGATAAAACAGAGCATATCTTATACGTTACAGGAAACCACTTATCCTGTAACTACAGAAAATTTGGCGCTGATTTTTAAAGATGAAATTTACCGGATTGCTGATGTCCAAAACGTTAATTTCAATATTTATGACCTCAAGGGGAATTTAATCAAGAGTTCAAAACCCAGATTCAGAAATGATTCCATATCTCTTCACCTGGGATCAGAAATAATTAATATGTTATCAAATACCGTGGATAAGCGTTATGTTCTCGACGATACTGCTGCGGGGGATAAATATCAGGCTTCATATACTTATATAACTGACGATAAATTTAAACCAATTGGTATATTAAACCTTCCATATTTTCAGGATAACTCATTTAACGATATGGAACTCAAGGAATTCCTTTTGCGTCTGGGTGTTGTATATCTGTTTATGTTACTTATTGCTATTATCCTGGCATATTTTATTTCAAAATACATAACCCGTTCTTTACAAACCATTTCTGATAAGATTACGCAGACCGACCTAACGAGAAGAAATGAAAAAATCCTTATTGAAAATCCGGGACACGAAATAGGAAAACTCATTAATTCATACAATGATATGATTGATGAATTAGAAATAAGCGCCGCAAAATTGGCGCGGAATGAAAGGGAACAGGCTTGGCGCGAGATGGCCAAGCAAGTAGCTCATGAAATTAAAAACCCCCTAACTCCTATGCGCTTAAGTGTTCAAAGTTTTGAAAGAAAATTTAATCCGGAGGATCCAGAAGTACAAACTAAAGTAACGGAATATTCCAGGACTTTGATACAACAAATAGATACAATGAGCAGCATTGCTTCTGCTTTTTCAAACTTTGCCGAAATGCCCGCTCAGCAGAATGAAAATTTAAATGTGGTAAAAATAGTTAAACTGGCGTTGGACATTTTTAATGAGAAATACATACATTTTATTGCAGATGAAGAGGAATTAATTGCCAAGTTAGACCGCACACAATTGATACGTGTAATTACGAATTTGGTGAAGAATGCCATACAAGCAGTTCCGGAAGTAGAATCACCAAGAATACTAGTTTCAGTAGTTTCACATGGAGATAAAGTAAAAATATCAGTCGCAGACAACGGTATTGGAATTCAGGATGGCTTTAAAGATAAAGTGTTTGAGCCCAAGTTTACTACTAAATCCAGTGGCATGGGCTTAGGACTTGGCATGGTGAAGAATATTGTTGAAACCTATAACGGGAGTATTAATTTTACTTCACAACCTGGAAAGGGTACCGTATTCACCGTTATGTTTCCAAAAGAAGCAAAAAATTAAAAAAATAACTACAAATGAACTTTGAAAATATTCTGATAGAGCTTAATAGTAGTCTGGCAACAGTTATTATCAACAGACCAAAAAAATTAAATGCATTGAACAGAGCAACAATCAAGGATCTAAGTAAGGCATTTAAGACTCTGGACAAGGACAAAAAGATACGCGCAATTATACTCACGGGAAATGGTGAAAAGGCCTTTGTAGCCGGGGCGGATATTTCAGAATTTGCAGATTATTCAATAAAGGAAGGTAAAGAACTTGCGGCAAAAGGACAGAAGGCTATTTTTAACCTGATAGAAAACTTGTCTACACCGGTCATTGCAGCTATAAACGGTTTTGCGCTTGGTGGCGGACTGGAGTTAGCCATGGCCTGTCATTTCAGAATTGCCAGTGATAATGCCAAAATGGGCCTGCCTGAAGTTTCTCTTGGGGTGATTCCAGGTTATGGAGGAACGCAACGATTACCCCAGTTAATTGGAAAAGGCAGGGCGATGGAACTCATACTGACAGCCGGAATGATAAATGCAGAAAAAGCTTTATCATACGGCCTCGTAAATTATGTGGTTCCTCAGGAAGAACTTTTACCACTATGTATTAAAATAGCAAGTAAGATAACGAATAACTCACCTGTTGCAATTTCTTATGCAATAAAAGCGGTAAATGCGGGTTTTAAGAATAATGCGAAAGGGTTTGAAACCGAGATAAATGCATTTGGAAGCTGTTTTGGCACAGCTGATTTTAGAGAAGGCACTACTGCCTTTTTAGAAAAAAGAAAAGCAGAATTTCCCGGAACCTGATGCGCTTAAAATTCTTTATCTATCATGAAAATTCGTTTTATATTGTTTTTTGCGGTTTTTACTGCTGGCCTTACCTACGCGCAAAAAATGCCTATTTCCTATGATTTTGGAGAAAAGTATGACGACAGATATAAGTATTCCAATTTAGTTTCCATTTCTGAGGATGGAACAGGCGGGACTATTTTGGTTAGATCCTACTATACGGGAATGATTCTGAAACCTAAGGGTTATTTTATAGAGCATTATAATAAGGATCTTGAGCTTGTTTCAGAGTATAATTATAAATTAAAAGGTCTTGATCTTATTGAGGGCTACTTAAGAAACGGACAATTATATTTACTGTTTTTGGATTATAATTTGGAAACTATGTCATATGATTACATAGTTCACCGCAGTCCAATATCCAATTTTAATTTTACTGTAGAGAAATTACTCTCAATTAAGTCAGACCAGGTAAAACAACCATATGATCGCAATTTTTACAACAGAAATTTTTCATCTGGTTTTACCACGACTGCATTATTTAACGATGATAAAAGTGCATTTATAATTAGCACGCATTTTAAGAAGGGAAAGATAAATAAACACAATATTTACTTATTTAACGCTTCGCTTAAAAAAATATTCGAACAGGATTTTTCTAAAGAAATAGAGGATAAGAATTATGCTTTCGAAAATATAGTAGTCTCTCCAAATCTGGAGCGCGCATACATAATTGGAAAGGCCTATTTTAAAAAGAAAAGATTTACTGCCTTAGAGCGTAAATTTCAGTATGAACTTATTATGCTGACAAAACAAGGCGCCATTACACAAAGTTTTGACGGACCTGGGAAATACTCTGAAGCTCTAAAGCCAATTCTTAGAAATGGTAATCTTATTTGTGTTGGTTTTTATGCCGATCGAAAGGATAACAGATATAATGGGTTGGGTTATTTTAAATTAGATCCGGTAACACTAGAAGTCCAAATAAGGAAATACAATCCTTTTTCAAATCAGTTTATGTCAGACAAGTTTGGAAAAGAGGACGCAGAGCAGGTAAAGAATCTGGTATTTAAA